>CAMWRO010000113.1 GCA_947176615.1 uncultured Porphyromonadaceae bacterium | reverse complement strand
GCCTGACGTCAAGTCGACACAGACCACCATCCCGTTTGTCAAGAACAACAACTTTGACTACGCCTCCCTGACCCGGTGGATGGGCGACCATGCCGAGACTGGCGCGTGGATTCTGTTTATAATCGTCACCATCCTCGTCGTGGCCGCGACAAGCAACGGCGCCAACCTCACCGACGGCCTCGACGGCCTCTGTGCGGGGACATCGGCCATCATCTGCGTGGCTCTCGCCATCATGGCCTACCTCGGGGGCAACATCATCTACTCCCACTACCTTAATATAATGTATATACCCGGCAGCGAGGAACTGGTAGTGTTCATGAGCGCGTTTATCGGAGCGCTCGTCGGGTTCCTGTGGTATAACGCCTATCCGGCTCAGGTATTCATGGGCGACACCGGGTCACTCACCATCGGCGGCATCATCGCCGTCTTTGCCCTGCTCATCCACAAGGAGCTGCTCATCCCCATCCTCTGCGCCATCTTCTTTATCGAGGACCTCTCGGTAATGCTTCAGGTGGGTTACTTCAAGTACACCAAGCGCAAGACCGGCGAGGGCAAACGCATCTTCAAGATGACCCCCCTCCACCACCATTATCAGAAACCGGGCAACAGCGGCATTCAGGCCCTCATCCAAGCGCCCCTCGCCGCCATTCCCGAGTCAAAAATCGTGACACGTTTCTGGATTGTCGGAATTTTCCTCGCAGTAATCACTTTTGCAACATTGAAAATAAGATAAGTAGATGTTCAGATTAAATGCATATCAAAAGCGCAGCCAAAACGACCCGAAAGGACAAGCTGTCGATATGCAAGATTCCACTCCGCATCTACTGTAAACATATTATCGTTTTAATTTGAACATCTACTTAGAATGTTATGAATCAGAAAAAACTTGTCGTTCTCGGTGCCGGTGAAAGCGGTGTCGGAGCCGCCATCCTCGGTAAGGAAAAGGGCTGGGACGTGTTTGTGTCGGACTACGGTACCATCGCACCCCATTACCGCGAGATGCTCGACAGTGAAAACATACCGTGGGAAGACGGCCGTCACTCGATGGACCGCATCCTTGCCGCCGACGAGATTGTGAAATCGCCCGGCATCTCTCCATCCACCCCGGTCATGAAGGCCGTAACCGAGGCGGGGATTCCCGTAATCTCCGAAATCGAGTTTGCGGGACGATACACCGATGCCAAGATGGTCTGCATCACCGGCAGTAACGGCAAGACCACGACCACGCTCCTCACCTACCACATCCTGAAAGACGCCGGAGTCAACGTGGGACTGGCCGGAAACGTCGGTCGCAGCCTCGCGTTGCAGGTCGCCCGCGAGCACCACGACGTCTACGTCATCGAGCTGTCGAGTTTCCAGCTTGAAAACATGTATGAGTTCAAGGCCAATGTGGCCGTGATTCTCAACATCACCCCCGACCACCTCGACCGCTATGACTACAAGATGCAGAACTACATCAACGCCAAGTTCCGCATTCTCAACAACATGGGACCGCAGGATGCCTTCATCTACTGGCAGGACGACCCCGTCATCACCGCCCAGCTGCAACATTTCGCCACCGAGGCCCGGAAATATCCCTTCTCCGAGCGTCCCGAGCCGGGAACCCACGCCTATATCGACGACGAGAGCGAACTGGTCATCGACACCCCCGAGACATCGCTCAACATGCCCCGCGCCGAGCTGTCGCTCAACGGCCTCCACAACCTCTACAACTCGATGGCCGCAGCCCTGTCGGCATGTCTGCTCGACATACGCCGCGACGACATACGCCGCGCGCTCTCTGACTTCGAGGGGGTGGAACACCGTCTCGAATATGTCGACACCATCAACGGTGTGCGCTACATCAACGACTCCAAGGCCACCAACGTGAACTCGTGCTGGTATGCCCTCGAATCGGCCACCCCCGGCACCGTCCTCATCCTCGGGGGCAAAGACAAGGGTAACGACTACACCGAAATCGAACCGCTCGTCAGGGAAAAGGTGAAAGCCATCGTGTGCATGGGCAAGGACAACACCAAGCTGCTCGACTTCTTCACCGGCAAGGTCGACACCATCATCGACACCCACTCGATGGAGGATGCGGTAGCCGCCTGCGCCTCTGTCGCCACTGACGGCGACTCGGTGCTCCTTTCCCCCTGCTGCGCCAGCTTCGACCTCTTTACCAGCTACGAAGACCGCGGCCGCAAGTTCAAAGATGCTGTCCGTGCATTAAAACAGTGAAAGGTGAAGGGTGAAGATAATAGTCTTGTCTTCCCTTTCCCCTCCCGATACACCTTTCACCCTTCACCATAAAATTTACCTTTCAGCCTTCACTAAAAAATGGATACCACCCTCACTCCCCCCGTCGCTGAAGTCGATCAGGCACCCGCTGCGGTCGCCAACAGTGACAAGCACATCTGGGGCATATTCATCGCCCTCTGCATCATCTCGGTCATCGAGCTTTACAGTGCCTCGTCGCGCGAGGTCTCAAGCTCGTCAATCGGAGTGATTGGTCCGGTCGTGCGCCATCTCGTCATGCTGCTCGGTGGTGCGTTTATCGTGTGGATACTCTCGCGCCGCCATTACCGCGACTTCATTCCGCTGACATTCGGTTTCGCCCTCATCAGTGTAGTCATGATGGTATATGTGATGTTCTTCGGCGACATCGTCAACGGCGCGCGCCGCTCGCTGACAATTTTGGGCATAGGCATCTATCCCGCCGAGATGGTCAAAATATCGTCGGTGCTGCTCGTCGCGCTTGTCATGACATGGAATCAGAACCCCAAGGACATCGGCATCACCTCCACCGGGGTCAAAATATCGGCAATCGTAATCCTCCTTTTCTCGCTGCTGCTTGTAAAACAAGGACTTACCAACACCCTCCTGCTTGTCGCCATCAGCTACTCGATGATGATAATCGGCGGTGTGAAATTCCGCCATCTCGCACTCGTGACCCTCGTCTACATCGTGTGTGGCGGCATCTTTGTCCTGTTCCTTGCCAAGGATGACAAGACCGACGACGAAATCGCCGCCGGGCCTCAGACCGAGATTGTCGAGGGAGGGTCAAAAGTAGGCCCGAGCCGTTTCGACACATGGGTTGCCCGTTTCGAGCGCTTTTTCGACAAGTCAAAGCCTAAATATGAGATGGAAATCGATGCCAAGAACCGTCAGGAGATGTACTCGTTCATGGCACAGGCCAACGGGGGCATCGTAGGCGTGTTTCCCGGCAACTCCCGCGAGGCATCGCGACTGCCGCTCGCCTTTTCCGACTACATATTTGCCATCATCATCGAGGAAATGGGGCTCGTCGGCGGCCTCGTGGTCCTCATCCTCTACCTGTGGCTGCTCGGCCGCGCCGCCGGTATCGCCTCGCGGTGCAACCGCACCTATCCCGCGCTGCTGGTCATGGGGATGTCAGTCCTCATAGCCTTTCAGGCACTGTTCCACATGGCAATCGTGACCGGCGTCTTCCCTGTCTCGGGGCAGCCGCTGCCGCTCATATCCAAGGGGGGCACCTCAATCGTGGTCACGGCGATAGCCTTCGGCATCATGCTCAGCGTCTCGCGCACTGCAACACGTCAGGGCAACAAGAAACAGGAAATCAAAGAGGAAATCGAGGCTTTGCCCGAGCAGTTCCGCGACGAAAACCCGATGAAGCTCTAAAGTTATCAACACTGTTAAACTTTCCACCCGCTAAAATTGTATAAGATAAAAAATGTCAACAATGTCATCACATCCGTTAAAAGTCCTCATCAGTGGCGGAGGGACCGGCGGCCACATTTTCCCGGCCCTATCTATCGCCAATGCTTTGCGCCGCCGCAACCCCGAGACCGAGATTCTCTTTGTCGGGGCCGAAAACCGCATGGAGATGGAGCGCGTCCCCGCTGCCGGATACAGGATTGAAGGACTCCCCGTGGCGGGATTTGACCGCAAGCGGCTGTGGCGTAACTTCAAGGTGGTGTGGAAACTGTTCAAATCACTGCGCAAGGCCCGCGGCATCATGGCCGGTTTCAACCCCGACATCGCAATCGGGGTGGGAGGCTATGCGAGCGGCCCCATGCTCAAGGAGGCGCAACGGCGCGGAATCCCCACACTCCTTCAGGAACAGAACTCTTATCCCGGCGTGACCAACAAGCTGCTCGCCAAGAAAGCGGCGGCAATCTGCGTGGCCTATGACAACATGGAGCGTTTCTTCCCCGCCGAGGTCATCACCAAGACTGGCAATCCCGTGCGGGCCGACCTCGACGCGCTGACAATCACTCAGGAGGAAGCCAAGAAGGAACTGGGGTTTGACCCGTCGCTCCCGCTGGTCCTCGTCGTGGGCGGAAGTCTCGGCGCCGGAACCGTCAACCGCGCCGTCAAGGCCATCGTCGACCGGGGCGCGCTCCCCGAGAACGCACAGCTGATGTGGCAGACCGGCAAATATTACATCGACGACTACAAGGACTGCGCCCCGGGTCGCGACGATGTGAAAATCATGCCGTTTGTATCACGCATGGACCTTGCCTACCGCGCCGCCGACATCGTCGTGTCACGCGCCGGTGCCGGAACCATCTCCGAGCTCCAGAACCTCGGCAAGGCCGCAATCCTCATCCCGTCACCCAACGTCGCCGAAGACCATCAGCGCAAAAACGCTCAGGCCCTCGCCGACCGCGAGGCCGCCGTGATGATTCTCGATGCCGACGCGGTCGGCAGCCTCCCCGGAGAACTTGCCTCGCTCCTTGCCGACGGAGACCGCCGTCGCCGCCTGCGCGACAACATCGCCGCAATGGCCCTGCGCGGTGCCGATGACAAGATTGTCGACATCGTCTACAATATCGTGTCTAACCGTTAAAACTATTGTTATGAATCTCGAATCGCTAAAAAACATATACTTTGTCGGCGCCGGAGGCATCGGCATGGCAGCTCTTGAACGCTACTTCCTCGCCCGCGGACTGCGCGTGGCCGGTTATGACCGCACTCCCTCGGAACTGACCGAGGCTCTGGAGGCCGAAGGGGTCACGATGACTTTCAACGACACCCCCGACACGATTCCCGCCGAGTTCCGCGACCCGGCCGACACTCTCGTTGTCTACACTCCCGCCGTGCCCGCGTCACTCCCCATCATGGAGTGGTTCCGCGACAACGGCTTTCAGATTGTGAAACGCGCCGAGGTGCTGGGTCTTGTCACCCGCAACTCCCGCGGCCTCTGTTTTGCTGGAACCCACGGCAAGACCACCACGTCGTCAATGGCGGCCCACCTGCTCAACTCGGGCGCGATAGGCTGCAACGCATTCGTCGGCGGCGTTATGAAGAACTATGGCAGCAACTTCCTGCTCAGTCCCTCGTCGCCCTACTCGGTAATCGAGGCCGACGAGTTTGACCGCTCGTTCCACCACCTGCGTCCATTCGTGGCGGTCATCACCGCCACCGACCCCGACCACCTCGACATCTACGGCACTGAGGAAGCCTATCTTGAGAGTTTCGCCCGGTTCACCGAACTGGTGCAACCCGGCGGCTACCTCATCCTCCACGAGGGCCTGAAACTGAAACCGCGTCCCGCCGAGGGTGTCACCGTCTATACCTATTCCCGCGACAAGGGTGACTTCCACGCCTCCTACATCCGCCGCGACAACGGCACGGTGACATTTGACATCGTGACCCCGCGCGGCACAATCCGCAACGTCAATCTCGGCGTCCCGGTCGAGGTCAACATCGAAAACGCTGTCGCAGCCGTCGCAGCCGTCGCCGTCACCGCAGCGTTTGAACCCGAGACTGTGCGCGACGCAATGTCGACCTACCGCGGCATCAAGCGCCGTTTCGAGACATGGTACAAGGAGCCGGGAGCCAAGGGCCGCGTCATTATCGACGACTATGCCCATCACCCCGAGGAAATCCGCAACGCCATCGCCTCGGTGCGCGCCCTCTACCCGGGCCGTCACCTGACCGTGGCGTTCCAGCCCCACCTCTATACCCGCACACGCGACTTCGCCCCCGAATTTGCCGACGCACTGTCGGCCGCCGACGCCGTCATCCTCACCGACCTTTACCCCGCACGCGAGGAACCAATCGAAGGGGTCAGCAGCGAAATCATCTTTAACAGTGTTAAATGCGACGATAAGGTAATGATTTCCAAAGAAAATTTGACAGAAACGCTAAAAAATCGTAACTTTGACATCCTGTTGACTATGGGCGCGGGCGATCTGTGCAATTTCCTCCCCGAGGTAGTTGAAATGGCCCGTCACCAACACGAGACTGTCGGATAAACAACAATATAACCCCCTTCAAGAAACCGGACATTATCAATGACCAAGACATTGCGCATCATCAGCACGCTATTGCTCATCGCCTACCTCGCGGTGGCGACGGCTATGGCCGTGCGCGACTCGGGCACAGACCGCTGCAGGGGGATTGAGATAACAGTCGGCGGCGAGGCCAAGACCCCGTTTGTCACCGCGGCCGAGCTGGCCCGCGAGCTTGACTCGCTCCCCTCCCATGCCGCAGGGATGCCGCTCGACGAAATCAACCCTCAGTCACTGCGCAAGCGGCTGATGGAGGTCGACAAAATCGAGGATGTCAGCGTCGTCACCTACACCGACGGCACCATACACATCTCGGCGACCCCGATTATACCGGTCGCACGAGTCTTTGACGGCAACAGCTCCTACTATGTCAACCGTGCAGGAAAGCGCGTGGAGGCAACCGCCCGCTATCACAGCGACGTGCCTGTCATCGCCGGACATTTCAATCCGGCCGACAGCCTGTTTACCCCCCTGTCGCTGCTCCCGCTGATCAACTATATCAACAATGACTCGGTGTGGCGGTCCTTCATCACCATGATAAAAGTCGACTCGCCCCGAGACATAATCCTCGTCCCCACCATTCGCGAGCATGTGGTCAACATCGGCTCCACGGCCCGTCTTGATGACAAATTCTCGCGTCTGCGCCGTTTCTACAAAGAGGTCCTGCCCGTGAAAGGCTGGGAAATGTATGACACGGTGTCGGTAAAGTGGAACGGACAGGTCGTGGCGACACGGCGCAAGAAAAATGTCGCCCCGGCGGCCATGACAGTCTATGACGACGAGGAAGCGGTGGATACCGGCACCATGCTTGCCGGTGACAACGTCGCTCCGGGACAGACAATCCCGGGACGCGAGGCCCACAACGAAAAGCCGATTCCCGCCGCCACCAAGAGAACAGCAAACTAACAACCCAACTAACCAACTCCCCATCCCCCACCACAATGGAAGAAGAAAAATATATCGTAGCTCTCGAAATCGGGAGTTCCAAAATCAAAGGTGCCGTCGGCGTCCTCGAACCGGGCGGTTCCCTGACGGTAAAGGCAGTCGAGGAAGAAAAGCTCGTTGACAGTGTGCGTTACGGCTGCATCCGCAATGTGGCCGAGACCTCGCGCACAATACGCCTCATTGTCGACCGACTCGAAAGCCGCATGGCCCCGCGGAAAATCGAAGGGGTCTATGTCGCTGTGGGGGGACGCTCCGTTTCATCTTCCGTTATCGACATCGAGCGCCGGCTGCCCAACGAGCAGGAGATTACATCAGGTCTCATCGACGAGATTTTTACCGAGGCCCTGTCACAGCCGCTCCACGAGCGCGCGGTCATCGACGTGACGCCCCGTGACTTCCGCGTCAACGGCGCGCCCGCCAAGCAGCCGGTCGGAAACTACGGTAGCAACATCATCGCGTCGCTCAACCTCGTCAGCTGCCGCTCTCAGCTGCTCAACAATCTCAAACTCGTCATCGAGGAACGCCTCCACCTGAGAATACGCGACATTTTCGTGCGCCAGCTCATCGAGGGAGACCTCGTGCTGCTCAACGACGAGAAACGCCTCGGCTGCATGCTCGTCGACTTCGGCGCCGAGACAACCACTGTCTCCATCTACAAGAACGGCGCATTGCAGTATCTCGTAACCCTCCCTATGGGGTCACGCAACATAACCATCGACATCACCTCGCTCAACCATCTTGAAGAACAGGCCGAGGTGCTGAAAACCAACGGTGGCAACGCCATGCCGGGAGCCGACAACTCCCCTTACACAGCCTATGGTCAGGACTTTACCGAAATCAACAACTATGTATCGGCTCGCGCCGGGGAAATCATCGCCAACATAATGGAGCAGATGAGCATCGCCGGATTCGCGGCTGAAAATCTTCCGGGCGGCATAATCATCGTGGGACAAGGCGCAAAGCTCAACGGTTTCACGCGCCGACTTGAAAACATGAGCAAGATGAAAGTGCGCGTCGGGATGCCGTCGTCACGCATCCGCATCGCCGACAGCCACATCGCGCCCGCCGACTCGGTCGATGTCATCGCCCTGCTCAATGCGACCCGCGACAGCGCTGTGGAGTGCATGACACGCCCCGCGCCGACAGTCGCCCCCGCCCCCGTCGTGGTCATCGACGAACCCGCTGTTGTGATCGCCGCGCCCACACACGCACCGGCCAGGCAG
>CAMWRO010000112.1 GCA_947176615.1 uncultured Porphyromonadaceae bacterium | reverse complement strand
TCGGTCACATAGCTACAGCTATGCTCCCTCGATTCAAGTCAAAATCCGACTCGTGTAAACGGGCTTTGGATTCACATTTGTTTTTAAACAACCTCTAATCAAGAGTGAAAGGTGAAGGGTGAAAAGTGAAGATAACAGACTTTTCACCCCTCCACCCTCCACCATTCACCATTCACTAAAAAAACATGAATAAAGTCAGAGTTTACGGAAAAGCGCAGAACCGCACAGCACTCGGCATCGCACATGCCTACACCGTCATGTATCCCCATGCCACCCTCGCCGACCTGCGCAAGGCGTTCCCCAACAGCATCTGCCCCGACAGCGGAGTGAAAGAGCTGTTCCTCCCCGTGGCCGAGGCCGAGACCTTCAACACAAAGATGAGCCTCTATTTCGCCAAACCCGACGAGGTGCTCACCCTCGGCGACGGATCGCAGGTTGCACTTGCCCAAGTGTGGTCCAAACCGTCGTTTGAACGCATGGTAGAACAGGGAAAGCTCTATGATGTCGAAGTAGCCGAATTTGAAAAAACCGCCCATCCGGGACAACGCGGCGGATACCGTCTTGAATACCTCAACGGCTACGTCCCCCCGGTTCCCGAGAAGAAAAAGAGCCTCGCGTGGCTGTGGATACTCCTCGGCCTCATCGCCGTCGGCGTAATCATCTTCCTGTGCATGCCCCGCGGGGAAAAGGTAGTAGAAGTGGAAAAAATTGTCGAGAAAGAGGTTATCGTCCGCGACACCGTCTATGTGCAGCAGATCGAGGCCATCGAGAAAGATTTCAACACGGCCCAGTTTGAAAAAGGACAGGCCGAGCTCAACGACGATGCCAAGCTGGCACTCCACGACTTGGCCAAAGTGATGAAACAGAACGACGCGCTGCGCCTGCGCATCGAGGGCCACACCTCGGCCGAAGGTGATGCCGCCGTCAATCAGAAACTCTCGGAAGACCGCGCCCAAGCCGCCGTCGACTTCCTCGTGAACAAGGAAGGCATCGACGCGTCACGCCTTGAGGCCGTGGGCAAAGGCTCGTCGGAACCCATCGACCCCGCCACCCCCGAGGCCAACCGCCGCACTGAATTTGTAATACTCGATTAACCCTATAACATAATATTATGGCAGAATTAAGAATCGACAGCCGCATGAAGGTAAAGACCCTCAAGGCTAACTTCAAGAAAGCATTCGGCGCAACACTGCGCGTGTACACAACATCAGCCTGCAAGGCCAAGGCCGACGACGATGCAACCCTCGGGCAGCTCATGGGCGGCGCCAAGGGTGGCGAGGCCACTTTCGGCAGCAACCTGCGTGTGGGCAACTTTGAAAAGAAACTCAACGAGATGTATGGCATCGGCGTTCAGGTAGCCAATCCCGCCGACACCAAGCTCAGCGACAACGACATCACCCTCGCCGCAGCAGGCAAGGAATAAGAGGTCATTTAAAAACAACCTCTAATATCCGGCTAACCTCTAACCGGGGGGCACATTAAGAAAAACACTCTTTTTAACGCGCCTCCCGGTATTTTTCACCATTAACGACCTCAACAATGGCACTATCTGAAGCAACAAAACGAAACATCGAAAACCTCAAGGGCATCATCGAAACATTGCAGCGCGACATCGAAGGCTACAACCGCACCATCAAGGCCAACAACGCCCGTCAGGGGAGCAAATCGGCCGGCGACCATGCAAAACAAATGAAAAAAATCGCCCAAGAAAAAATTAAAGACTACCGCGCCAGAATCGCCGCCATGCGCAAAAACGGCTAAAACGGCAGAAAACATGCACCCCGCAGGGGTGCCCCCTTTGCTAAACCCCATGTGCTACACATGGGGCCAGCACCCCGCAAGCCCCCTTTGCTAAACCCCATGTGCTACACATGGGGCCAGCACCCCGCAAGGGCGTCCACTCGCTAAACATCACTTATGAAGATTCCCGGTTTATCATTTTCATGGAAACGCGCCCTCGGCATAACGAGGGCCAAGCAGAAAGTCGCCCGGGCAACCGGCATACCCACAACCCGCGGCGGCATGGAGCGAAAAGTAGGCAAACTGCTGATTGACGCGGTATTTGGCAAACGAAAGCGCAAACGATAACCCCCCTTATGTCCACATTCAAGGAAAAAGTAGAAAATTTCAAACTCCAGCTGGCGCGGGCACTCGACGACGACCTCCACACCCGCCAGTGGCACAATCTCGTCGACTATCTCATCATCGCGATGATTCTCATCAGCACGGCCGAGATTTTCCTGTCGACATTTGACATCGACCCCGCCCTCCGCAGGGTCCTTTTCTGGGTCGACATAGTCGTTCTCATCTTTTTTACCGTCGAAGTCTCCCTGCGCATCTGGGTCGCACCGATTGTCAACCCCAAGTACAAGGGTTTTAAAGGACGGCTGAAATACTGTTTCTCATTCTACGGAATGATCGACGTGGTGTCGACCTATCCGTTCTATCTGAGCATTCTGTTCCCGCTACCGTTTGGAATCCTGAGAGTGTTCAGGCTGATGCGCGTGGTGCGTCTTTTCCGCATCTCGCGCTACATGAAGTCGTTCAGGCTGCTCAACAACGCCATGCGCGAGAAACGCCGCGAACTGTGGATTTCCTTGCAGTTTCTCGTCATCATCACAATTATCCTCAGCCTGCTGCTGTTTTTCTTTGAACACGAGGCGCAACCCGAGGTCTATGACAACGGAATCGTGTCGGTAGCGTGGGCATTCGCTCAATACATCGGCGACCCCGGCAGTTTTGCCGACACCCCGCCGATTACCTTCTGGGGCCACGCCATCGCCTGCATCGTGGGAGTGCTCGGCATCGCCATCGTTGCCGTCCCCGCCGGTATCATCGGGGCCGGATTCACCGAGGCCATCGAGCGTGACCGCCGCGAAGAGGAACTGGCAGCCAACATTGGAAAAATCCACGACGCGTTTGAACGCAAGCTCGACCGCCCCACCGGCTTTCAGGCCGTCCCCACTTTCCGCACCCTTGCCGACCTTCAGGCCCGGCTGGGACTGAAACAGGACGAGATTGTCGAAGTCGCCGAAAATCTCGACGACTGCCGGTTGATAAACCTCTCGTCGACACTCCCGCTCTACGGGCCGCCCGCCGACATTCTCGCGATGGAGCATTTCTTGCTCAACACCTGCTACGGCTGCTGCATCGACCGCGGCTCGGCCGTCACCGTCATCTCCCCGTCGAGCATGATTGATGCCGGTGTGGGCAACTTTGCCTTTTATCTGGCAATGATGGGCGGTTTCAACTACATCAGCCGCGAACTCGGCCAAAGAGCGCCCTACAAGTCATACTATGCTTATCCCCCCGGTGCCGACCGCCCCGGACTCGCCGAGTATAACGCCGACCTTGAACGTCTCATGGACCGTCCCGGGGCATGGGGAATAACCATCCTCGTCGCCAGCGGCGCACAGGAGCCTGTCTACGACACCCACATCCATGTGAACATCGGAGGGCCCAAAGGGGATACAGAGCTGCGACACCCGGTGCTTGTCAGCGACATGGAACGCTACCGCCGGTTCTACGACATGCTCTCCGAGGATATGCAGCAGGAATTCGGACTCGCAACCGACCAGCAAAAGTATCACGCCACATCTTCCCCCAACCTTTTCGCCCGGCAGATAAGACTGCGTGACGACGCAAGCAACATTATAATGCGTTTTGACTGGAAATATCTGCTGTGGGACCCCCGCCGACTGCTGATCGCGCAGTCAGTCGCCCGCATAATCGCCACCACGCTGACCGACAATCCCGACCTTCCCGACATCCCGACACTGAAGAAAAAAGACATCGGATTCAACGGTTACGAATGTTAAGCCAAAAGCCTGTCCAAGTTGAAAAACAAGACTTGAACAGGCTTTTAAATTACATTGCCTCCGAGCGGCATATGTTTAACATTATTTTAATATCCATAATTAGTGTTAAGTCAAATATTATTAGTACCTTTGAACAAAATTTAACAGTAGCGGCGGCGCGCCGCCGTTTATGTCCCCGCCGGGGACATAAACGATGCATATTTTCCGCACCGTTCCCCCGATATGGCCACCGGCGCCATATACGCCTCATCTCTGCCCGCTATAATGCAGAGGACCTAACGATTCATGTACATAACCAATTTTATTCATTATCACCATTATCACATGAAAAGACTTCTTTCTATTTTCCTCGGCCTGTGGCTGACACAGATACTGTGTGTCGCCGCGGCTGCCGATATGAAGTGTCAAGGTGTGGTTGTCGACCCCGAGGGCGAACCCCTGCCCGGTGTCACGGTCGCCATCACCGGAGGTAAAGTATTGTCATCGACCGATATTGACGGCAACTTCTCGGTATCGGTACCCGACAAGACCCCATCGCTGACGTTCACCTATGTGGGTTTCAAACTCCTTGATGCACGTCCCGCGGCCAACATGGGCACACTGACAATGGAAATCGAGAGCGAGATTCTCGCCGACGTCGTTGTCACCCAGTCTATCGCCCGCACCCGCGAGACCCCCGTGGCAATCTCGCAGATAAATGCCTCGGACATCGAGTACAAGCTCGGCACTCAGGAATTTCCCGAAGTACTGAAAACCACCCCCGGCGTGTGGACAACCAAAGACGGCGGTGGTTTCGGCGACGCCAAGACCAACATGCGCGGCTTCCAGAGCGCCAACGTCGCCGTCCTCATCAACGGCCTCCCCATCAACGACATGGAATGGGGCGGTGTCTACTGGTCCAACTGGGCCGGTCTGAGCGACGTCGCATCCAACATCCAGACCCAGCGCGGCCTCGGAGCAGCCATCATCTCGGCCCCCTCGGTCGGCGGAACAATCAACATCACCACCCAGTCGCTCGACGCAAAGAAGGGCGGCAGCGTGTGGTATGGCATGGGCAGCGACGGCCTCAACCAGTATGGTGTGAAACTTTCCACCGGCCTGATGAAAAACGGATGGGCAATCACCCTCCTCGGGTCGCGCCGCTGGGGCGACGGCCACATTCAGGGCCTGTGGTATAACAGCTACAACTACTTCCTCAACGTGTCAAAGCGCATCAACGACGCCCACCAGCTCTCGCTGACCGCATTCGGCGCGCCTCAGGAACACAACAAGCGCTCGTCGCAGGACGGCCTGACAATCATGGCCTACCAAGGCGAGGTGCGCAACTGGATGAACGGCGAGACCCCCTACAAGTATAACCCGACATTCGGTTACGACCTCGACGGACAAGTGCGTTCTTCCAACCGCAACAAGTATCACAAACCGCAGATTTCGCTCGCCCACATCTGGCAGATCAACGACAAGTCGTCACTGTCGACGACCGTTTACGCGTCGTTTGCCACCGGCGGCGGCTACAGCGGCCAAGGCCACGGCACCTACAACGGCACCGCCCTCAGCAACTCGTCATGGTATGGCGCAAGCGACGGAAAAGTAAACACCCTTTTCCGCAACGCCGACGGAACATTTGCCTACGACAAAATCCAGCTCATGAACATGGCCTCGACAACCGGCTCCAACATGGTAATGAGCGAGAGCAACAACTCCCACACATGGTTCGGCCTCGTGTCGACCTACAAGCACTCCCTGCTTGACAACCGCCTCAACCTCCTCGGCGGTATCGACTTCCGCTGGTACAAGGGCAAGCACAACAACAAGATTGTCGACCTCTACAACGGCGAGTACTACATGAACTACGAAAGCCGCGAAAGCGTGCGCCCCGAAAACAATGCCGCCGCACTCGACCCCAACTGGAAATATGAGAAACTCGGTGTGGGCGACGTTGTCTACCGCGACTTTGACGGCTACACCGTTCAGGAAGGAGCCTATGTTCAGGCCGAGTACTCCTGCCTTGACCGCCGCCTCAACTTTGTGGCATCAGGCTCGCTCGCCAATACTACCTACTGGCGCTATGACCACTTCTATTATGACGAGGCCCACGCCAAGTCAAAGACCTACAGCTTCCTCGGCGGAACTGTCAAGGGTGGTGTGAACTACAACATCGACCGCCACAACAACGTGTTTGCCAACGTCGGCTACATCTCCCGCGCACCCTTCTTCTCGCGCGGCGTGTTCCTTTCTCAGGCAACCAGCAACGCCGCCAACCCCGACCCGCTCAACGAGAAGGTAATGTCGTTTGAGCTCGGCTATGGCTATCACAGCCAGATTTTCGCCCTCGATGCCAATGTCTACTATACCAAGTGGATGGACAAGACCACAACCCGCTCGGGCGAAATCAAGCAGGGCGAGCACGCAGGTGAGTTCTATTCGCTCAACATGGCCGGCGTGGATGCCCGCCACATGGGTGTCGAAGTAAACTTCACCTTCATCCCCACCAACTGGTTTGAACTGACCGGTATGCTCTCTTGGGGCGACTGGCAGTGGGATTCCGATGCCAAGGGTTACTTCTACAACCTTCAGGGACAGCCTCTGAAAGACCTTAACGGCAACGTTGCCAGCGGCATCCTCGCCGAGGACCACGCTTGGGCCGTTATCAACCAGAAAGGTGTGAAAGTCGGCGGCTCGGCTCAGACAACAGCCGCCCTCGGCGTGAACTTCAAACCCTTCAAGGGATTCCGCATCGGTGCCGACTGGACCGTGGCCGCCCGCAACTACAGCGACTACACCGTCAGCGTCGGGACCAAGAACAGCACCGTGAACGTGGCCGACCCGTGGGAAATTCCGTGGGGCAACGAGCTTGACCTCAACGCAAGCTATCGGTTCCAGATCGGAGGTGTCAACGCGACCCTGACAGGCAACGTCAACAACCTCTTTGACTACCTCTATGTGCGCGACGCCTATACCAATGCGACTACCGCCGGTACATGGGAAAACGCTTTCCGCGTATTCTACTCATTTGGCCGCACCTATTCGATGAAGCTCAAAATTAATTTCTAAAAGATGATTCTGACAATGAAAAATATATTATTCAAGTCAATGACAGCAGCGGCTGCCATAGCCGTTTTGGCCGGATGTGACGAGAACGCGTGGAACGATCATCTCGACGGCTTTGAAAGCGACGAGCCGATTACCAACGTCCAGACCGTCGAATACACCCTCACCGACGCCGACTACAAGGCGATCGCCGACAACAGCACCAACAGGGACCTCGCCGGCGAAGACCTCGCCGACGCTCTCGCCGCCGTGGGCACCCAAGGTTATTTCACATCTGAGATTCCCGTGGGGAAATATGCCCCCGCGTTCATGTCGACACTCGACTTCCCCTATTTCACGCTCGACAACGGCTCGGCCGTCAAGCTGACCTACAAAACGGCAACCAGCCTCCCCGCGCAGATTGCAGCCTCGGCGGCAGCCAAATCGGTGCGTCTTTCGACAGCCGACTATCAGGAGGCTTGGGGCAGCGACGAAGACTACATCTCGGCATTCGCCCCCTCGGTTACCGCAGCAGCCAACCTCCCCAAGATTCTGCTCAAGAGCCTGCCCGACGCCGTTGACGGCGACTATGCTTTCGTGACCTACTACGAATCGTCACAGGAACCGGTGTTCACGACCCCCGAGGAGACCGAGACCATCTATCTCGAAGAATCTTTCATCGGCACCAAGGGCGACTTCACTATCGAAAACATCCTTCTTCCCGAGGGCGTGACCGAGATGTGGGAGGAAACCGAGCAATACGGCATGAAAGTGACCGGTTTCAAAAACGGCACCAACTATGATACCGAGACATGGCTCATATCGCCCGAAATCAAGCTCGACGCTCCGGCAGTGATGTCGTTTGAACAAGCGATGAACTTCTTTGCCGACCTCGCCACCGCCGCTCGCGAGGCAGGTGTCTACATCCGCGAGAAGGGTGGCAACTGGACACAGCTCACCGTTCCCAACCTCCCCGAAAAGCTCAGCTGGAATTTTGTCGGCACAGGCGACATCGACCTGAGCGCGTGGAACGGCAAGACCGTTCAGATCGGTTTCTGCTACAAGAGCACCGCGACCAAGGCCGGAACATGGGAGTTCAGGAACCTCGTTGTCAAGAGCGGTTCCCCCGCCAAGGCCGCCATGCGCGCTCCCGCCGCACAGGTGCCCACCGTGCAGAAATTTGCCCTCTACACCTTCAACGGAACCGCATGGGTAATCCCCGGCAACTTCGCCGTTCTGCAACCCGCCGACTATACCGCGATGGGCCAGAGCTACCCCAACTTCTCGTCAAGCGAAGTCGTGGCCTCTTGTCTCCCCATCTATCTCAAGAACGCCTTCCCCTACGCCGTGGCCGACGACATGAAGTTTGTCTTCTATCAGTACTTCAGCAACAAGGTGACCTCACTGCGCTGCGACCAGTACACATTTGACGGAACCGAGTGGGTTCTCAACAACGGCGTGACAGTCAAGACAGGCCAGTTTGTAAAGGAAAACGGCAAGTGGGCCTATAACCCCGATGTCACCATGACCCTCCCCGCAGGCAAGAACCAGCCCCTCTCGACACTCTATTTCCAGACCTGCGTCGACTGGGTTAAGTCAAGCATACCCAACGGGGCCAAGTATGTGACATCCTAC
>CAMWRO010000111.1 GCA_947176615.1 uncultured Porphyromonadaceae bacterium | reverse complement strand
ACTGCAAATCTAATAGCTGCGCGCACCTAAAGGCGCGCTTGCATGGGCCTAACGTAAAGGCGCGGCTACACCGCGCAATCGGCGGCGATGCCGCACCTGTTAGCGATGTTGTGCCCCGCAGAGGGTGTGGTGACCGATTTATCCATGCAATTATACCGTTAAGTCAGTGACATTGCGATATTGTAGGGGCGCGATAAATCGCAACGCCACTAACTTAACGCTATAGTCGGCGGCGATGCCGCCCCTGTTAGCGATGTTGTGACCCGCAGAGGGCGTGGTGGCAGGTTTATCCATGTATGAATTTCTTAGGAACGGTTGCATTAAGTCAGTGACATTGCGATAAATCGCGCCAGCAGCGAAGATGAATGATGCGTTGCCGAAAATATTTACGCTCCGCCCCCTGCGGGCGTGATTTATCGCAATGTCGCAAACTTGGGGGTATGGCAGCCGTGTAGCGGCGGGGCCATGCGAAACCCCACGCCTCGGCGTGGGGCAGGAGGTAAAACAAACGACAAAAAGCATCGTAGATGCGAGTCTATGGTTGCGACTATAGGCCCATGTCTACGACGTTGCAAAATCTCAGATGCCCACTCTCCACACGCCAAGTGCTTTACACGCGGTCTAACGGCGTTAATTTATAAATCGCGCCCGCAGCGAAGTCTCTGACCGCGATTATCGAGCTATTTTAACTAATGGAGAAGGACAGCTCAATTATTGTTGTCAAGAATATTATTAGCGACACCGATGCCTACACCCGTCATGAATCCGTCCTCGGCGGCTTTTTTCAAATTTGGAGTATCGTCGTCATCATCATCGTCATCATCAGAATAATAACGTTTTCGGTCAAACTGCTCCCAGTCCGGAGCGTCAGGGTCATATAACGGGTCTTTATCCTTATCGTAAGGTGTCCCGTCCTTCATCTTCATAACATAAATTTCCGGATTTTTAAGGGCATGGTCTACCAAATCCTTATACCATGCCCGAAATATTACCCAGTCTTGTAAATGCCATTGCGGGTAATTGCGGAATATATCGTTAAATTCGTTCAATGCGCCCTTTATTCCTTTATGATGGCGGTACTGCATAATAAAGAGCATATGGGATTTGACTTCTTTCTTGCGTGTTTCAATTAGGGACTTGAATAAATCCACCCCGTTGTCCATGCGCCACCTGACAGTCTTTAGCGCTATTATTATGCCCAGTGTTGACAGGGTAAATAAGGATACCGCTATTAAGCCATCAGACGTAATGGCGTCGTTGTCAATACGGTAGAAAACGTATAACCAGACAGCATAAATTATTGCAGTTGCCATGCCCCACAAGATAATATTTCTTTTCATCGCTCAATCCCTTTCGTTAATAAGATTTGACACCGGAAGTCGCGGGCGGGCGGCCTCGTCGCTCGCAAGGTCAAGCTGTCATATCCGCCCATGATGCTTTTCGTTATGATGCTAATGCAAACATAGTTATAATTATTGAAAATGGCAGTATGTTTTCAAACGAAATAAACATGTTTTACAACATAAAGAGCGATTAAATGACAGAAAGCAGGTAACACGCATTAAAAAGGCGGGCGCGACCTGAGAGAGTCGCGCCCGGAATGATGGAGACAAGGGGAGGGGTTATTTGACTTCCCACTCAAAGAGTCCTGACGAGTATTCGTCGGGTTGCTTTACTTCGAGTCTCAATGCGTCGGTTTCTACGAGGTCAAATGTCACAGTGTTGGGCGCACCCTTTTCCGTGCCATATTTGTCGGCTCCGGCGACAGGTTGCCAGTTGCCTTCGTTGTCGCGATAGAGGATTTTCCAGTCGGCAGGCACTCGGCAACCGCCCCACGGTGCGTCGTCAAACCAGTAGACTGTCGAGCTGCCGACGGTCTTTTTCTCAGGGAACTCATATACAATCCACTCTGTGGTTCCCTGTTTGGGCCACCAGTGATAATATGGCATCGAGCGGTCATTTTCATCCTTGGGGACGAGACGGTCGTTGATGGCGGTGATAAAGCTGACGGGGTGAGAGGCATCTATTTTGCTCAGTGAGGCGAGGGTAGCAGGCATTGTGGGACGAGAGGCCGAAAGTTCCTGCGGGAGCCATACGGCCATTTTGCCCGAGCCGCGATGAGCCCACGCATAGTAGGGGATGAGGTTGAGCTTTACATCCTCGGTTGTCAGACGGCCTTTGTCGTCATAACCCAGAACCTGTGCGTCGGTCGAGATTGTGTTGATGCCGCAGAGCATGTCGGGGTTTGATTTCACGGTGAATTTGGGTTCGCGGTTCATGAACGCGCTGAGCACGTCAAAGTCATTGTCGGGCCATTCGGCGCAGTAAACTACCGGGCCGCGCTCGATGGCGATGCGTCCGCGGTCGGCCTCCACCTTGTTGCTGGCCTGCACGGTGCGCGGTTCCATGTCGAAGTGTACGCTGACCTTGTCACCTTTTTTCCACTGTCGGTCAATGGTGAAATATCCGTTTTCGACCTTACTGTCGACCTGTTGTCCGTTCACGGCGACAGTGTAACCGAGGCGTTTGCCGTCGGTATATCGGTAAAGGTCGCCGGGTACGGGGGTGTTGCGCACCCAGCCGGGAATGCGGATTTTCATCGCCCAACGTCCGGCACGGTTCTTGTCAACGGCGATGTCGATGTCGCCGTTCCACGGATAGGAGGTCTGCTGGCTCAGTTCCACTGCTTTTCCGTCAACGTCAAGTTTGGAATTGTTGGCCATGAAAAGGTTGACATATACGTCGCGATCCTTCACGGCATATACATATCCGGGCAGCGAGGGGATAAATCGGCAGATATTGGAGGGGCAGCATGCGCAGCCAAACCACGGCTGACGCTGGTGCTGGCCGATGCTTTCAAGGGGATTGGGATAGAAGAAAGCTCCTCCGTCGAGGCTCACGCCCGAGATAAGGCCGTTGTAGAGAGTGCGTTCAAGCACGTCATAATATTTTCCGTCGCCGTGGAGAAGGAACAGGCGGTGATTGACATAGACGTTTCCGATAGCGGCGCATGTCTCGCAGTAGGCCGACATATTGGGCAGCTCGTAGTTGTCGCCGAATGCCTCGCCCGCGCTTGTCGAGCCTATTCCGCCGGTGATATACATTTTCTTGTTGACGATATTGTCCCAGATTCGGTCGATGGCCTTGATATAGGCCGAGTCACCTGTGAGGGCGGCTACATCGGCCATGCCCGCATACATGTAGGCGGCGCGCACGGCGTGGCCCACTGCCTCGTCCTGCTGCACTACCGGAAGGTGTGCTTGGCTGTATTCGTCGGTGCGCGAGGTATATCCGCGTTTGTCAAGGAAAAATTTTGCTTGGTCAAGATATTTTTTGTCACCTGTCACGAGATAGAGCTTTGCCAGAGCCATCTCGGCAATCTGGTGACCCGGCACACGCACCACTTGATCAGGTCCGTCGCCGATTTCACGGCACACGCAGTCGGCATATTTGATGGCGATGTCGAGGAAGTTGCGCTTGCCTGTCGCCTGATAGTGAGCGATTGCGCCTTCAATCATGTGGCCGAGGTTGTAAAATTCGTGTGAGAGGTCCTCGACCGATTCCCACCGTTTGCTACCGGCCCATTCGTGGGGATGCTTGGGGTTCATCGTGCGGCTTGTGTAGAGATAGCCGTCGGGTTCCTGCGCGGCGGCCACGATGACAAGCACACTGTCGATATATTTGTCAAGTTTCGGGTCGGGATAGGTCTGCATCAGGTAGCTTGCGCCCTCAATTGTCTTGTAAACGTCGGTGTCGTCGAAAGAGAGGCCTTCCACCTTGATTGTGTCTGACGGATGTGCCGCCTTGACAAAGTTTTCATATCGTCCCGTTTCCTCGCACTTGCTGAAAGCGAGAGGGATGGTGACTTCGCGGGATGCTTTGAGCCGCTGTCCCCAGAAGTTGTCAGTCACCTTTACCGCTGTGAACGGCACAGGGTTTATAGGGTATCCGTGTGCTGCCGCGGATTTCTTTTCGGCTAATGCTCCGCCGACAGCAAGGGTGACGGCGAGAAATGTTGTCAGGGTTCTTTTCATGGCTGTTTATTTTGGTAGGGTATATATTCGTCATATAGTCTGATGGCGTTGATATAGCCGGTGAAGGGCCATTCACGCTCGGCATTGCGCCCGACAGTCACATACTGCGACGGTTTCACAAGCAGCTGGATATCTTTTTCGCTGATAAGCTGTCCGTTGATATAGACGCGCTCGATCCGGCCGTCAAACGCAACATAGATGTGTTGCCATTTGCCTTCCATCGATTTCATATCCTTCCATCCGGCATCTTCATACCATCCGTAGTGCTGCATGGCTCCGCATCGCGGTTCTGTCCCGTTGACGCCCATGATTTTTTCAAGTTCGTCGTGGGTGGTGGTGAAATCGGCATAGCACTCGTTTTCTTCGATAGTGGGGTTGAATATCACTGCGTCGAGAGTGTAGGGGGCGTTGTCGCGCAGTGTGGCCGGAAGTCCGAAAGTGGAGCGGTAGACCTCTTTGCCTGTAAATTCAAATCCTTTTCGGCCGTCAATCTCCCTGACAATCGCGGGATTGGCTTCGGTCTCGAAATATCCGTCAAGGCCGTTTCCGTTGGGAATGTAGGGCACGGTATCCCCCGCGTTGAACAGTTCGGCATTGAAATCCACAACGAGGCCGCGAAGGTCGGTATCGGCTACCGGTTGCCGCGTGAGGTCGACTTGTGCGTCAAATTCTCTCTCGGCCTGTTCAAGTTTCCGGTTGTAGAACCGCACGTTGGCGATGGTCAGCGGTTTTTCTTTAGCCTCGATAGTGATACATCCGTTGCCAACGGCATTCTCGGGAGTTGCCGCCTTCCATCCGCTGCCGTCATTCTCGACAACGATAAGTGTGTGTTCGTCGCGGGTCGAGATGAGTCCATTGTGGAACACAAGGCGTGTGCCGGGTTCAAGAACGACCGCCTGTCGGCCGTCGACGCGGCGTGAAACCGCATGTCCCGATTCCAGCTTGAACGCGCCCCCGAGCTGTCCCTGAGTGTTGGCCCATTCCGTGCCGTTCCAGTCGGCTCCTGTCACGCCGACCCACTGCTGGGGACACGATTTCTCGACCGTCCCGAAAACTTTGATATTCCATATCGCGCCCGGGAATCCGGCTTTCTGACCGCCGGTATAGGTCACGCGGATGTAACGGGCCTCGGCGTTACCGAAATCGACCATCGGACTCCCGGCAAGGCGGTTGTCGCGCTTGTCGCTGAAAATCTGCCATGACTTGCCGTCAAGAGAGGTCTCGATGAGGTATTGGTAAAACTGTGTGGCATACTCCCATTGGGTCCAGACGGTTTTTATCTCCTCCTTTTTGCCAAGGTCGATTTCAATCCATTCCTGACCCATTGTTGCGGGTCGCCAGAGAGTCCCGTTGTTGTCGTCAACCGCATATTCGGCCTTGAAATTCCCGTCATAGCTTGATGACGCGGTGACTTTCTTGCCGAAGGCGAGGTTTTTCCCTTTCACCGTCGACTTGCCGAGAGCACCGACACCTTTGTGGGTGGGGACAACGGTTTTTATACTTCCGTCGGGGGCAAATTCCATTTTGTCGATACACACCTGACGATGGAAACCGCGGTTGGAGTGAGGGTTGTCGTGGCGGTGATACACGATGTAGTAGTCATCGCCGTCCTGAAGGATGCTGTGGTGGCCCGGCCCGTGGACGGTGCCGTCCTCATTTGTGCGGAGAATCGCCCCTTGATAGGTATAGGGGCCTAACGGACTGTCGGCTGTCGCATACTGCACATGATAGGTATCATCGTGGCAGGAGTCCGATGAGTACATGAAGTAATATTTCCCGTTCTTTTTGAGCACAAACGGTGCCTCGAAAAATTTAGTGGCCTCGGTATTGGGAATGAGCCTCGTCTCGGTAAAACTTTTCATGTCGGGAGCCAGTTTGCCCGCCCCGCATCCGAATCCGTCATATATTCCCCATGTCCCCCAGTACATGTAGATTGAACCGTCGTCATCGACAAATGTCTGACCGTCAAGTGTGATTGCTCCGGTGACAAAGCGGTCGGGAACAAGCACAGCCTCGCTTTCGCCGAGAATATTTTTCCACGGTCCGCGAGGGGTATCGGCGACACCGACATGTATCTGACACGGCTGGCAGTATATGTAGTAATACTTGCCGTCGTTCTCGTTAAGCATCACGTCGGGTGCCCATATCCAGTGGCTGTCGGGCCAGTTCATAGGCATCATAGTCCAGTTGACGAAGTCTTTGCTTGTCCACAGCTGTGCAGGTCCGAATCCTGCACCGCTGCCGTCGGTGGTCGCATATATATAATATGTGTCGCCGAATTTTTTCACCGTCGGGTCGGCAAAGTATCCCGGAATCACCGGATTCATTGCCCCCGGGGCATTATAAGGCACGTCGGCCGCAGCTATCGCGCCCGATGTGAGCAAGAGCCCTAAGATGGGTAGTTTCATGGTTTTATAAAGATTATAAAATTGGGTCAATTCTCATGGCGAAACCGCCTCCCGAGGCCAGCCGGACGGGGAGGCGCGTGTCGCGGTCTACCACTGTCTCGGAGCGCGTATAATCCTGTGCCTGCTTGTCGGCATTGATGCCGTCAGCGATTATCACAGCTTTATATCGCGTGTCGGCGGGGAGGAAAGAGAGGTCAAGGGTGATGTCGCGCGGGGTCCAGTCGGTCGCGCCGCCGATAAACCACGAGTCATCCTTCTTTCTCGCGGTGACGATGTATTCGCCCATCTTTCCGTCGAGAATCTCTGTCGAGTCAAAGACGACCGGCAGTCCGGTGATAAAATCCACACATTCATCCTCACCCTTGTAGTTGGACGGCGAGTCGCAGAGCATCGTAAAAGGAGAATCGTGTATGATATAGCTCGACAGCTGGTGGGCGCGTGTACCCATGCTCATCGGCGAATAATATACCGCGCGCCAGTCGGCCTTGGATGCATTGCGCATCGCGCCGGGTGTATAATCGACCGGGCCGGCCATCAGCCTGATATAGGGGAACGTTACATCATAGCGTGGCATGTCGTTGGCGGCATCGGTCCACTTGACTTCCTCCATTCCGAATACAGCCTCGATGTTCACTACATTGGGGTAGGTGCGGTTTAACCCTACCGGCTTGTAGATGCCGTGGTAGTCGAGAAACAGATGGTGGTCGGCGCACGCCCCGGCTATGCGGTGGGTCATTTCGACCGCTGTCTGGTCGTCGCGGTCGAGAAAATCGACTTTGAAACCTGCCACACCCATGTCGGCATACTTTTTACATGCCTCGTCGAGCTGCGAGTCAAGCACGTTGAAGACGGTCCACAGAACGATTCCGACACCTTTTTCACCTCCGTAACGGATTAATTCGGGCAGGTCAATGTCGTCAATCACGGTCAGCATGTCGCCGCTTTTAGGGTCATACCATCCCTCGTCGAGAACCACATACTCTATTCCGTTTTCCGATGCGAAGTCAATATAATATTTGTAGGTTTCGGTATTTATACCCGCTTTGAAGGGGACATTTCTCAATCCCCAGTCATTCCACCAGTCCCACGCGACCTTTCCCGGCTTGATCCATGAGGTGTCATCGAGGCGCGACGGCTCGGCAAGGGCGTAGACGAGATTGTTGACCGGCATTTTGCGGTCATCGTCGGTGATGGCGAAAATGCGCCACGGGAATGAGCGCGTTCCATCGGTTCGTGCGATATAGTCCTCAGTGGCAGTGACATATTCCTGCCTGCGCCACGGATAGAAGTCGGTCGCCGACGGGTAACGGGCAAAAATTCCCGAGAGTGAGCGAGTGACGGAGTCGGCTTTGACAAACATTCCGGGATAGGAACGCAGATCCGATTCAAGGATGGTGACTTTCACACCGTCGCCCGTGTCGGCGGTGACGGGGAGAAACGCGAGACGGTCCGACGCTTGGCTCAGCGGCGAGACTGTATAGAAATTCTGAAAGGCCATTGCCATCGGGTTGGCATCGTTGGTGGAGTGGGGGAGGTAGACGGTGGGGTTGCCCGTGAAGATTACTTCGGCCACCTCGCCGCCGACGGTAATTTCTTTCTCATTCCTTTCGGTCAGGAAGCGGTAGGCCGCCCCGTCGTCAAACACGCGCCATTCAGCCTTTGTTCCGTTGTCAAATGTCAGCGTCATGGAATTGTAGGAGACATTGAAGTCGCGCTGCCGGTAAAACGGCGCGTCGATATGCTCGGTCTTGGTCTTTGCAACGCGGCATTTCTTTATTTTCATCGCCTGACCCACTCCGTCAATATCGAGCATAAAAATCGACGGCTCGACAATTGTATTGCCGAGAAATGAAATTGAGTAGCGGGGGAGGTTGTCATCGTCGGTGACTTCCACACTGATTTTACCGTCGGGGGAGCCGACCTGTGCCGTGCGGGCAAAAACCGGTAATGAAATTATCATGACCATTGCAAAAGCAAGGATGCTTCGACGTGTATTCATGGAATGAAATATTGTTGTTAAGGTTTTGACGATGCAAAGTAAATAAATATATGTAAAAGGTAATGAAA
>CAMWRO010000110.1 GCA_947176615.1 uncultured Porphyromonadaceae bacterium | reverse complement strand
ACTCGTTACAACCATCATAGCCGCCACTGTCGGCACCGCCTCAGGCCAGTCAATCGAGCGATACAAGGACATGGCCCCGTATGTCTATCCCCAGAATGCCCCCGCCACGGTAGCCGCCCCGGCCTACCTCCCCGACGGCGAGACCTACCTGCAACTGAGCGACGACGGAAAGCGCGTGGTAAAACACGAAACCAAGACCGGAGCCGAAATCGAGACAGTCTTTGACACCTCGCGCACCCGCGAAAACAACCTTGAATCCATCGAAGGATTCACGCTGAGCCCCGACGGCTCCAAGCTGCTTGTCTACACCGGCAAGACAATGATTTACCGCCGCTCGTTCCGCGCAAGCTACTATACCTACGACACCCACAGCCGCATCCTGCGCCCGCTGAGCGAGAATTTCAAGAAACAGCGCGCCCCGCTGTTCTCTCCCGACGGCCGCATGGTGGCATTTGTCGGCGATGACAACAATATCCATCTCAAGAAAATCGACTTTGACACCGAGGTCGCCGTCACCCGCGACGGCTCTGTCAACAGCATCATAAACGGCGTGCCCGACTGGACCTATGAGGAGGAGTTTGCAACCGACTGCTCAATGACTTGGGCACCCGACAACATGACCCTCTGCTACATCAAGTACAACGAGACTGCCGTGCCCACCTACTCCTTCCCCCTCTATGAAGGAACCTGTGAGCCTCGCGCCGAGTATGCCCTCTATCCCGGCTCGTTCAATTACAAGTATCCCGTTGCGGGACAGCCCAACTCGACCGTCTCGGTCCACAGCTACGACGTGGACAACCGCAAGACCAAGGACATCGCCCTCCCCGGCGCGGCTCCCGAGTATATCCCCCGCCTCCAATATGCCTTCTCGCCCGACAGAGTGATAGTCACCACCCTCAACCGCGCTCAGAACCGCATGGAGCTTTTCGCCCTCAATCCCCGCTCGGGAGTGGCCAAATCGCTCCTTGTCGAGGAAAGCAAGGCTTGGATCAATCCCGCCACCTACGAAAATATAAAGCTCTATCCCGACAATTTCGTCATCCTCTCATCCCGCTCCGGGTTCTCCCATGCCTACCGCTATACCTATGCCGGGGCACTTGACCGCCGGATAACAAGCGGAGACTACGACGTGACCGACTACTACGGATGTGACAGCAAGGGAAACCACTATGTTCAGTCGACAGTATCGGGAGCGATTAACCGGGTCGTGTCACGCATCGACATCAAGGGCAACATGAAAAACCTGTCGCCCGACAACGGCACTGCCTCGGCTGTATTCAACCCCACAGCGACCTACTACACCCTCAACTACAGCAACGCGACCACCGCGCCTGTTTATACCCTATATTCGGCCCCGTCTGACAAAAAAGTGCGCGTAATCGAGGACAATGCCGCATACGCCGCCCGCTACTCGGGCGCGCCCGTCAAGGAATTTGTCACCATGCCGGGCGACAACGGCGTCACCCTTAACGCCTACATAATCAAGCCGGCCGATTTCAACGCCTCGCGCAAATATCCTGTCATCATTTACCAGTACAGCGGCCCCGGCTCGCAGGAAGTGCTCGACCGCTGGCGCATGGAGTGGACCCACTATT
This sequence comes from uncultured Porphyromonadaceae bacterium, assembly GCA_947176615.1. Classification (GTDB taxonomy): domain Bacteria; phylum Bacteroidota; class Bacteroidia; order Bacteroidales; family Muribaculaceae; genus Duncaniella. The sequence continues at coordinate 6,946 of CAMWRO010000110.1, read as the reverse complement.
ATGCCACGCAGGGATATGTCGTCGTGGGTGTAGACCCGCGCGGGACCGGCGGACGCGGACGCGAATTTGAGACAATTGTCTACAAGAACCTCGGCCATTACGAGACCCTCGACCTTCAGGCCGCCACCCGCCACATCGCCTCGCTCCCCTACGTCGACAGCGACCGCATCGGCATAACCGGCTGGAGCTATGGCGGCTATGAGACACTGATGGCCGTCTCGACAGGCCGCCCGCAGTTTGCCGCCGCGGTAGCGATCGCCCCCGTGACCGACTGGCGCTACTACGACACCGTCTATGCCGAGCGCTACATGCTTACCCCCGCTGAAAACGATGAGGGTTATGAGACATCGGCACCGCTGAGCCATGTCGGCGCCATGAACTGCCCGCTGCTCATCATGCACGGCACTGCCGATGACAATGTGCATCTGTCTAACACGATGCAGTATGTGTCGGCCCTTGAGAGCAACTACCGTGTATGCGACATGATGCTGTTCCCCAATATGAACCACTCCATCAACTATTGTGACGCGCGGCTTGTTGTATATGCCAAGGCTCTTGATTATTTCAATCTGCACCTGAACAAATAACACTAACAGGATTTTTGCTGACATTTTCATGGAGGAATCTCAACGGAAACTGGCCACCGAACAGGGAATTTTTTCCTTATGGTTTAACTGGACGCTGTCAACCGGTGCTCTTGTCTTACTGGTTCTCCTGTCTCTCTGGATTTCAAAACTGTGGCTGCCGCTCATCGCGCTCGCCTTTTTCGGCATAATGACCGTGTGGATACGCCGCAGCACCGCCCGACCCGCGTCGGGAGCATGCCGCCTCATCCCTTGGGTCGTGGCGCGTGTCCTGCTCTACTCGGGAATCGTGATGCTGGCCATCGACGTGTTCTATGTCAGGGGGTATGTCAACAACATTTTCGACCCCGAGCTTCTTAACATCAACCATCCCTATATAACCATCCTTGTCCTCGGCCCCGTAGCGACGATGGTGGGACTGGTAATGATGTGGCGCGGCGGTCGCGCGGCAATCTGTCAGGACTGCAAGATACGCTACGGCACTCCCCCCGAGCGAGGATACCTCGGACGCATCTACACTCAGGAGAGCCTCTACCAGCTGAAATTTTTCGTAATGACATTCCTGCTCCTGACCATCGAGTCGTGGGGGTATTATACATTTTATTATGTAAACGTCAACATCAACGACCCCGACCACTTTTTCTACCACTGGATTCCCGTAATCATATGGGCAATCACGGTCATCTACATGGGGACAAGGTATTTCACGATATGGGGATATTATTACGGACATTCGGGACACTCCTGCAAAGTCACCGAAAACTATACCCGGGTGCGGTTCCTCGTCCTGACCAAAGACCGCATTTTCCTCGGAGAAAACGAGGAATTTCCTCAGGATCCCGGCATGGGATTGATAGACACCCCGGCAACAGTCTCGCTTAACTATCACAAAAGCATATCCCTCGACAGAGCCTCAAAGATGTTTACCGACCTGAGCGGCATCCCGGCCGGGGGGTTCCGCATCAGGACCATGTATGAAAGCGCCGACATGACCGGGACATGCAACATATTCCACTTTATCGTCACGCTCGACGACACCGGGAAAACCGAGACAGCATCCATGTCAGGAAAATGGTTCTCCATCCCGCAACTCCAGCGACTCATGACAATGGGCGCGCTGTCGCCACTGCTGTCGACCGAAATCAACCGCCTCTACACCGTTGCGATGATGTGGAAAACATATGACCGCGAAGGCCGTCGGCTGTACCGCATCAAGAACTACCGCCCCATGTTCCGCATCAACGGCATTCAGGACTGGGATGTCGATTTCAACGACCCCCACTGGCTGTATATCGCCCGCAACAACGAAGACAAACCCTTCTTCAGGCTGCGCAAATGGTGGCAGAAAAATATCTCGGGTATCAACAGTAAATGATAAGACCGATGGAAAAGACGTCATTAATCGTTATCACAGGCCCGACAGCCTCGGGAAAGACCCGCCGCGCTGTCGACGTGGCCCGCGCTGTCGGCGGCGAGATTATCAGCGCCGACTCGCGTCAGGTCTACCGCGGCATGGACATCGGCACCGGGAAAGACATCAGAGAGTATGGCGACATCCCGGCACACATGCTCGACATCTGTCCCGCCGGATACAAATACAATCTTTTTGAATATCTGCGTGATTATGCCGAGGTCAGGGACGACATCGTGGCGCGCGGCAGGATGCCGATCCTCTGCGGCGGCACGGGACTTTATGTCGAAAGCGTGCTGAAAGGCATCTCTCTCCCCGAAGTCCCCGCCAACCCGGAGCTGAGACAATCGCTTGAAAAGAAAAGTCTCGACGAGCTGACCGCCATGCTCGCATCGATGAAAACGCTCCACAACGTCACCGATGTCGACACTGTCAAACGCGCCGTCAGGGCAATCGAGATTCAACGTTATTATCACGAGCACCCCGAGGCTGCCGCCCAAGCCGCCCCGACCCCGCTCACCGACGCGCTCGTCATCGGCGTGGAGGTCGACCGCGACACGCGCCGCCGCCGCATCACCGAGCGGCTCCACGCCCGTCTCGACGAGGGAATGGTGGCCGAGGTGCAGAGACTGCTCGACAGCGGCATTGCGCCCGAAGACCTCATATATTACGGTCTTGAATACAAATTTATAACCCGCCACCTTATCGGAGAACTGACACTCGACGAGATGACATCACAGCTCGAAATCGCCATCCACCAGTTTGCCAAGCGGCAGATGACATGGTTCCGCGGGATGGAAAAACGCGGGTTCCCGATACACTGGCTCCCGGGCGACCTGCCGGCCGACGAATTTGTCAACCGCGTCATATCACTGATAAAATAAATGAAACCCTTTTCCCTCCTCATCCTCCTCATTCTCGGCACCTGCTTTCACGCAGGAGCCAAGCGCGTCTACTTTGACTCTCTCCGCACACTCACGGGCGACACGACACAGCTGCTTGTCGATATTCCGGCCTCCACGGCCATGATGACGGTCGAGGCAAGGGCTGCATTTGACAAAGTGCGCGAGCGCGACGGCCTCTCCGATGCATCATGGGGAATTACTCTTGCCACTGACAGCGGCGCGGACTACATTGTCGCCCTGACACCCGGCAACAGCGATTTCGGCTCAGCCTTTGACGAGCCATTCATGCAGGTCACGGTCAGCCGAAACGACAGCGTGATTCTAACACGGCGATTTACCCGAGGATTTTCTACGGTCAAAGGAGGGTTCAACACCCTGACAGCTGAAATCGACATCATAGCAGGGCAGATGAACATTTTCGGCGGCAGCCGGGAGCTTGAATTGGTCGGTCCGGTGCCGATTGAGGAGATTCCCTCCCCGGGCCTATTCTCGTCAGTCCCCCTGACAGTGTCCACAATGATGGTCGAGACGGCGACTGACCCGGTCACCGACGCAATGACACTGTGGACCCTCGACGACATCGACAGCCACCTGTCGTCGTCGACCGACCCCGTCGAGGGTTACTGGGAATATCTTGACCGCGAAAACGACCCCGATTATGCCATCCCGGGCGGACGGTACACCCTCGCGATTGTCGCAGCCGATGACATCCCGGGAGCCTACGACATCCTGTATGTGTCGGGAGCGCAGAAAATGTCCGGACTGTGGAGTCCCGGAATGCTCAAAGGCCGCCTGCTCCCCACGCAGTTCATCGACCACTATGACCTCCGGTGGACCGACGCGACATTCACACCCCTCACCCGCGACATCCACGCCACCATCACGCAAAAAGCCATCCTCACCCTCAACTTCCCCCTCTACAAAACCACCCTCCGTTTCTCGCGCAAAGTAAATAGGTCTAATTAGTCCTATTAGTCTAATTAGTCTAATTAGTCTAATTAGTCCAATAACATCAATAATATCAATAATATCAACTCTAAAACCGAAAATCATGGCCGAGACCTTCCTCCCTCCAAAAGGCAACTATCGAAAGCTCATAGCTTTCCAAAAGGCGCAATGTATCTACGACATCACCTACTATTTCGCCCATACTCACCTTCAAAAGGGAGACCGCACCATCGACCAGATGGTGCAGGCTGCCCGCAGCGGTCGCCAAAACATCGCCGAGGGCTCGGCTGCGGCTGCCACTTCGGCCGAAACGGAAATAAAACTGATAAATGTGGCAAGAGCAAGTCTGCAGGAGCTATTGCTTGACTATGAGGACTTTCTTAGGGTGAGGAATCTCATCAAGTGGCCGGCTGATTCAGAAAAAGCGAAAAAGGCAAGAGTAGTCTGCTCGGCTAACAACGATTCATCTTTCTATGTCGAGGCAATCAAACAACGCACGCCGGAAACTACCGCCAACATCGCCATCACACTCATTCACCAGACCGACGTCTTCCTGCGCAAACTTCTTGAGCGCCTTCAATCCGATTTTGTTAAAAACGGCGGCATAAAAGAGCAAATGTACAAAGCCCGCATCAATTACCGAAACTCCAACAACTCATGAAACACCATGATGTGGGCATGATTTTTCGGGGAGGAGGGAAAAATTGTCGAAATTTTTCCTTAATTTTGCTTTAATAGTTGTAAAGGAGGTAAATTTGCACTAATTTTGCAGAAGTGAATACTTAATCAAAACAATAGCAACAATTTTAAATAACTGATTAATAATCTCAAATTAAAGAACTACTATGTGGTTAACATGCTCATCTATAGGACGCAAGCTCGTGATGGCTATCACCGGAGCGTGCCTCGTCCTATTTGTCACGTTTCACTGCTTGATGAACGGTGTTGCGCTTTTCTGGCCTCAGGGCTATAATGCTGTGTGCGAGTTCCTCGGAGCCAACTGGTATGCACTGGTTGCGACCGTCGGTCTTGCCGCGCTTTTCATCTTTCACATTATCTATGCCCTGTGGCTCACCTTGCAGAACCGCAAGGCCCGCGGCAATGACCGCTACAAGGTGGTCAAGAAACCCCTCGGTGTCGAATGGTCGTCACAAAACATGCTCGTGCTCGGAATCGTTGTTCTCGCGTTCCTCGTGGTTCACATGATTCAGTTCTGGGCCAAGATGCAGCTTGCTGAAATCCTCCACTGTGACTATGTTCACGAAGGTGTCGAGGTTTCTCCCGCTGCCGGTACCCTGTTCATTCAGATTGCGTTCAGCCAAGTGTGGACTCCGATTGTCTACATCATCGGTTTCATCGCCCTTTGGTTCCACATGAACCACGGTTTCTGGTCGATGTTCCAGTCTTGCGGCTGGGATAACGACACATGGCTTCCCCGCCTGAAGAAAATCGCCTGCTGGTGGACCACCATCGTGGTTGCTCTCTTTATCGCCGAGGCTGTAGTGTTCACCGTGCGCGCCAACAGTTCGGATTTCCAGAAGGAATTGACCGAATACAACCTTGCCAAAGGTTCAGAGTTTGCGCTTGACACCGACGCCATCGAGTGTGGTGCCAAGATGTGCGGCGAGACCGCCTGCCCCAATGCGGTTTGTCCTCAGGCCGAATGCCCTAAGGCAACATGCATCGAGGTTGCTGCAAAGTGCCCCGAAGGTTGCTGTGCCGACGGTGTATGTGCCAATCCCGAGACATGTGCCAATCCCGAATGCAAAGGCAAAAACTAATCCTCTCATAAAGGTATATTAATAACAGATAAAAACAACAACACAGATATGGCAGATATTAAGAACCTTGAGGGTATGATTGACTCGACCCCCATCATGAAGGATTATGCCGACATCGAATCCTCAGCCTTACCTGAATATCAGATTGACTCCAAGATACCCGAGGGTCCCCTCGCGCAGAAATGGACCAACTACAAGGCCCATCAGAAGCTCGTGAACCCCGCCAACAAGCGCAACCTCGACATCATCGTCGTCGGTACCGGCCTCGCCGGTGCATCGGCTGCCTCGACACTTGGCGAGCTGGGCTTTAACGTGCTCAACTTCTGCATCCAAGACAGCCCCCGCCGCGCCCACTCTATCGCCGCTCAGGGCGGTATCAACGCAGCCAAGGACTATCAGAACGACGGTGACTCGGTCTACCGCCTGTTCTACGACACGGTAAAGGGTGGTGACTTCCGCTCGCGCGAGGCCAACGTTTACCGTCTCGCCGAAGTGGCCAACAACATCATCGACCAGTGCGTTCAGCAGGGTGTACCCTTTGCCCGCGAATACGGCGGCCTCCTTGCCAACCGTTCATTCGGCGGCGCACAGGTTTCGCGTACATTCTACGCCAAAGGCCAGACCGGCCAGCAGCTTCTTCTCGGTGCCTACGCATCACTGAACCGTCAGATTCAGAAGGGTACCGTCAAGTCATTCAACCGCCGCGAAATGCTCGACCTCGTCATCATCGACGGCCGTGCCCGCGGTATCATCGTGCGCAACCTCGTCACCGGCGAGCTTGAACGCTATGCCGCCCATGCCGTAGTTCTCGCTACCGGCGGTTATGGCCGCACATTCTTCCTGTCGACCAACGCTATGGGCTGCAACGGCTCGGCCGCTATCCAAGCCTTCCGTCGCGGTGCCTATCTCTCCAACCTCGCGTTCACCCAGATTCACCCCACCTGTATCCCCGTTCACGGCGAAGACCAGTCCAAGCTGACCCTCATGAGCGAATCGCTCCGTAACGACGGCCGCATCTGGGTTCCCAAAAAGAAAGAAGACGCCGAGGCTATCCGCGCCGGCAAGAAGAAACCCACCGATATTCCCGACGAAGACCGCGACTTCTACTTGGAACGCCGTTATCCGGCCTTCGGTAACCTCTGTCCCCGCGACATCGCATCGCGTGCCGCCAAGGAACGCTGCGACGCAGGCTATGGCGTAGGTACCGGCAACGCCGTTTACCTCGACTTCAAGTATGCCATCAACCGTCTCGGCGAAGATGTTGTGCGTGACCGCTACGGCAACCTCTTTGACATGTATCAGATGATTTCTGATGAC
>CAMWRO010000109.1 GCA_947176615.1 uncultured Porphyromonadaceae bacterium | reverse complement strand
CGACTCGCGTAAACGGGCTTTGGATTCATATTTGTTTTTAAACAACCTCTAAGAACGACACGATAAACTTTTTCCGTGGCGGTGGTGTTATAATGAGAAACAATATACATTATTCACCACCATCATGGAAACAAAATCAATCAAAGGAACCAAGACCGAGCACAACCTGCTCGCTGCATTCGCCGGCGAAAGTCAGGCGCGTAGCCGATATACCCTTTTTGCCCAAAAAGCTAAGGAAGAAGGATATGAACAGATTGCCAAGATATTCCTCATCACCGCCGATCAGGAACTGAGCCACGCTCAGATGTTCTTTAATCGTCTCGAAGGAGGAATGGTCGAAATCAACGCCGCTTACCCCGCCGGCATAGTGGCCGACACGATGACCAATCTCCGCGAGGCCGCCGCAGGCGAGCGCGAGGAATGGAGTGACCTATACGCCTCTTTTGCCCAGATTGCGCTCGACGAAGGGTTCAAGGATGTCGCCATGATGTTCAAGAATGTCGCCAAGGTGGAAATCGAGCATGAGAAACGCTATCTGCGACTGCTTGAACGGCTCACCACCGATACCGAGTTCAGCACAGAGGAGGAAACCGAATGGCAATGCATGCACTGCGGTTATGTCCACAAAGGAAAGTCGGCCCCGAAACGCTGCCCCGTCTGCGGCAAGGAGCAAGGCTACTTTGAACGCAAAGCCGAAAATTATTAAAGAAATCTGCCTATAAAAACCGGGCATCGCAAAAAACTGCGATGCCCGGTTTTCTGTTTTTCACTTACACAAACTTTTACCCTTTTTATGAAATAAATATTAAAATTACCTTACATATTATATTGCTATTGCGGGAGGCATGGAAATTTGCTACCTTTGCAAGCCAAAATCGGAAAAAGTAAGGATGCGACGATTTGCTTTATTATTCGGAATTGTGCTATGGAGTGGTGAAAGTCTTGCTGATGAATTTTCCGTTCCATCCGACTCGGCGACTATGCTCGGCGAGGTTTCCGTCACGGCCATAAAGCAGCAAGGCCCCATGCAGTCGCAACCTACCGCTGTCACAACCCTTGGCAGCAGCGAGGTGGAACGCCTCAATATCATGACGATGAAAAATGTCAGCGAGATTGCCCCTAATTTCTATATCCCCGACTATGGGTCCCGCATGACATCGTCAATCTATGTGCGCGGAATCGGGGCGCGCATCGACCAGCCGGCCGTGGGACTCAACGTTGACAACGTGCCTTATCTCAACAAGGATGCCTATGACTTTGACCTCGTCGACATCGAGCGCATCGAGGTGATGCGCGGCCCGCAGTCGACCCTCTACGGACGCAACACTATGGCGGGACTCATAAACATCTACACCCTTTCCCCGCTCCGCTATCAGGGTATCCGAGTGATGGCCGAGGGGGGTACCGGGACAAGCCTGAAAGCGGCTCTGTCAGGCTACACCAAAATCAACAGCCGATTGGGGATGTCGCTCAGCGGGTATTACAACTATTCGCGCGGATTTTACACCAACCGCTATGACAACTCGCGCGCCGACCGAGACCGCGGTGCGTCGGCGCGGTGGAAAACCGTGTGGCGCGCAAGCGACGAAGTCAGCATTGAAAACGTCGCCTCAGTCGGATGGTCGCGACAGGACGGTTATCCCTATGCCTACGCCGAAACGGGCGAAATCAACTATAACGACCCGTGTTTCTACAAGCGGCTCACTGTCAACGACGGCCTTACCGTCAAGTGGGTGACTCCGCGTTTCACCCTCGCCTCAATCACGAGTTTCCAGTATATCAAGGACAACATGACCCTTGACCAAGACTTTCTCCCGCTGAGCTATTTCACCCTCACCCAGTCACGCAACGAGCGGTCGGTGACACAAGACATCGTCATGCGCGGCTCGACCGGAAACTACTCGTGGCTCGCCGGAGTATTCGGATTTTACAAACAAAGCCACATGAACGCCCCGGTTACATTCAAGGAGACCGGCATCGAGGAGCTGATTGTAAAACACCGCAACGAGTCCAATCCCGACTTCCCCATCGAGTGGGAAACCCCGTCGTTCCTCTTAGGCTCGACATTCCGCAACCCTGTAATGGGAGCGGCACTCTATCACAGGTCGAGCTATGACCTCGGGCGGTGGAATTTCTCACTGGGCCTGCGCCTCGATTATGAGCACACCGCCCTGAACTATTACAGCCATTGCAACTCGGGGTACATCGTCCACGACGTGACCGACATCATGCCTTGGGAGACACAGCGGCAGGAAGTGGTCATCAATGACCGGGGAAAGCTCTCGACCTCCTTCTCCCAGCTCCTTCCCAAGTTGAGCGTCACCTACAATTTCAACCGCTCCTATGTCTATGCCTCAATCGCCAAAGGCTACAAGGCGGGCGGCTACAACACGCAGATGTTCAGCGACGTGCTCCAGCAGCGCATCATGGAGATGATGGGTGTCGCAATGAAATATGACATCGACGAAATCGTCTCCTACAAGCCGGAAAAGAGCTGGAACTACGAGGTGGGTGCCCACATCACCTGTGACGACGGTCGCGTCAACACCTCGGTCGCCGCTTTCTATATCGACTGCCGCGACCAGCAGCTCACCATGTTCCCCGACGGCACCACCACGGGGCGCATAATGGCCAATGCCGGAAAGACCCGCAGCATGGGGGTGGAACTGTCGCTCGACTACCGCCCTGCGGTGCGATGGCACGTCAACGCCTCCTACGGCTATACCCACGCCACCTTCATTGACTTTGACAACGGCCGTGCCGACTATTCGGGCAACCGTGTCCCCTACGCGCCGGCCCACACCCTCTACCTCGGCGCGGGCTACCGCCTACCGGTCAGAAATTGCGGGTGGATTGATGCCGTGACCTTTGACAGCGGCCTGCGCGGTGTCGGCGACATCTACTGGGACGAGGCCAACGCTACCCGTCAGCCATTCTACCTTCAGCTCGGCGCATCAGTGCGTCTTGAGCATGACCGTTACTCAATCGACCTGTGGGGAGAGAACCTGACCGACACGCGGTTTGACACTTTCCGCTACGTTTCGATAGGAAACAACTTTTTCCAGCGTGGCAAGCCGGCCCGCGGCGGCATAACGCTACGCATCAGCTTTGACGCATAATAACTAAAAACATTTCAATACTTAACACAAATTCGAAAAATGACCAACAAGATTCTTTCTTTTTGCGCATTCATCATCGGCACGCTGATGATGACTTCGTGCCTCGGCAACGGCAATGACAACGTTACGAGCCAGTCGTTCACCTACAATCAGAACCTCTGCTTCAACTCCGTCACCGACATTCAGGAAGGCACGACCTACATCACCACAGGTACTATCTACCGCCTCAACTACGACTATTCGTCGGCAAAGGCATCGGTTGAAATCAACGGCCTCAAACTCTCGGACAGCGATAAAGACATCACGCTCAAATTTGACAACCTCCCGATGACCACCGACAACGGATGGGTCGTTGCCAAAGGGTCCAACCTCATCCCCGCCGGAGGCAACCTCAACTATGAGTTCAAGGACCTCAGCGTGCGCTACATCGTGCGCGGCAACATGTATTCTTTCTGCATCAACTACACCGTCAACAACCGCTACCATGTGTGTGTCATCCCGGTTCAGAGCCTCTACTTCGGCAACACCTACACCACCCCTGTCGGCGAGTCACAGCTCGGAACCTACTCTACCCGCGACACCTACTATGTCGTGACCCTCGACCCCGAAAAGCAGAAAGCTGTCATCGCCGTTGCCGGAGCCAAGTTCTCTGACAAGATGCCCATCACCATGAACTTCCTCCTGAAAGACCTTCCTTTCACCATCAACGGCTACGGTTACGAAATCAAGGCTGACGGCCCGATAAACCCCGAGACTGAAAACAATGTGCCCAACACCAAGTATCCCATCAGCAACATCGTATGCAACGCATCCATAACCTCGGGCGGCTCCCTCTCCTACAAGTGCGAGGCCAACAACATGGGCACCTTCAGCGTCAACGCCTCCCTCGAATACGTCCTCAAAGACAACACTTCGACCACAAACTAAGCCTCAAGCCGCTACTAACGGTACAGAATATCTAACTTCCAACAAAAAATCGGAGCCGATTCAGTCGGCTCCGATTTTTTGTTGTGTCTTGACTTTTTATCTCTCGGCTCGGAAGGGATTGGTGAGGAAGTCGTTGTAGGCGAGGCGGATGCCGTCGCGCAGCTCGGTGGTGTAGTGCCATCCGAGGGCAGCGGCCTTGGAAACGTCGAGCAGTTTGCGCGGCGTACCGTTGGGACGCGTGGTGTCCCACTCTATCTTGCCGTCATAACCGACGACATCGGCCACCATCTCGGTCAGCTCCTTGATGGTCAGCTCTTTTCCCGTGCCGGCATTGACTGTCTCGTCGCCGCTGTAATTGTTCATCAGAAACACGCAGAGGTTGGCGAGGTCGTCGACATAAAGAAACTCGCGCAGCGGGCTGCCGTCGCCCCAGCATGTAACGCTCTCAGCCCCCGACTCCTTTGCCTCGTGGAATCGGCGGATGAGCGCGGGGAGCACATGGCTGTGGTCAGGATGATAGTTATCGTTGGGACCGTAAAGGTTGGTCGGCATCACCGAAATGAAATCGGTGCCATACTGGCGGTTGAGAAATTCGCAGTATTTCAGTCCCGAGATTTTGGCGAGCGCGTATGCCTCGTTGGTCTTTTCCAGTTCCGAGGTCAGCAGGCAGGATTCTTTCATCGGCTGCGGCGCCATGCGGGGATAGATGCACGACGAGCCGAGAAATTCAAGTTTCTTGCATCCGTTTTTCCACGCGGCATGGATGACATTCATCTCAAGCATCATGTTGTCATACATGAAATCGGCCAGTGCCGACTGGTTGGCAACGATACCGCCCACCTTGGCCGCGGCGAGAAACACATACTCGGGACGTTCCTCGCTGAAAAAACGGTTGACAGCCTCCTGACAGGTCAGGTCAAGCTCGGCATGGGTGCGGGTGATGATGTTGTCATAACCCTGACGGCGCAATTCGCGCACGATGGCCGATCCCACCATTCCACGGTGACCGGCCACATATATTTTAGATGTTTTTTCCATAACAATATAGTACAGTCCCGCAAATTTACAACCTAATTTCCGATTTGCAGCCTGTCACGGCGAAAAAATCACTTCTGCCGCGCTTTCAGCAAACCGGCTGAGACATCATAGGCACTCAGCGTCACCAGAACCGACACCACGCCGACAAGCAGCCACAATCCGGTCTGCACCAAGTCGGGAACCGACATCAAGAAAAAGCTGATGCCGGGTGCCTCGACCGTCCCTACCGCCGCTTTCAGCACCGGCAGCAGCATCGTGGCTGCCACCCCGGCGGCAAAACCGGCAATGACTGCTATGACGGCCGCCAAGCGGTTTACGCGCCTGACAGCGATATTGTGTTTCTTTATCAAGTCTATCGTGTCAAGATTGCGCGACAGCCGGTTCATAAAATTCAGGCTGTCCCCCACCGGGGGATTAAATCCCGCAAACAGCTCCTTTATCTCGTCATTCTCTTTCATGCAACATTCCTTTTAGATGAAACCTCCCGCGCGACAGTTGCTGCTTGACAGCATCCTGTGACGCGCCTATGATTTCCGCGACCTCTTTAATCGAGTAGCCTTCAAGATAATAAAGCAGAATAGCCGTGCGCTCCCTCTCGCTGAGACGCGCCAAGGCCGCATAGAGGGCCTGATAGCGGAATCGCGAGTCAGACAGCTCGTCGGAGTGCATTCCGGCGGCCATCGCGACATCGACATGCTCGCGTCGTGTGCGCCCGCTGTCGACGAAACAGTTGTAGGCAATCCTGTAAATCCACGACCCGAAACCGGCATCGTCCCTGAATCGGTCAAGGGAAAGATATGCCTTGACATAGGTATCCTGAGCAATATCGTCGGCGAGGGCCGCGTCTCCGCAGCACAAGGCAATCAGGAAACGCCGCAACGCTCCCTGAGTAGCCTCTACCTGCGATGTGAACTGCTCACGGGTCATTCTACATTCTTGCGTGTTACAAAGTAGACTATCAGATTACCGATTCCAACCGACAGCAAGATTCCGGCACCCAAAACCATCATAAAGCTCAGGTCTTCGTCACTCTCAGTCAGTATCACGGTCAACACCGCGAGAGTGATGCCGGCCAACGTGCACACACATCCGCGCAACAACCGGGATTCCAATATCTGCCGGGGAGTCTTGGAGGATTTGGTCAGAGCCTCGGCAAGAATGTCGGCCTCGGGGGCATGCCCGCTCTTGATGGCCTCGATAAGCACTTCGGTTTTCTTATTATCACTGTTGATGCGTGTCCGGGTAGCGAGCCACACAATCATCACGGGCAATACCAACCCTAATCCTAACGGAACTAAAATAGCAACAAATTCCATTTTTCTATCTGTTTTTATTATATTTTTATTATGTTTTTAATCACGTTCTTGAGACATCTCGACTATAAGACGTACCAACCGCCCCAAAGGTGACATCCCGAGGTGAAATAACTCAAAAAAACGGCAAAATCAAGCTCCCACGCATCTGATTGCCTTGTGCTTTCGTCAAACATTTAACATCATTTATACACCCCAAACGGATATTTTACATAACTTTGCCACAAAATACAGATAATTTCAACATTAATTTATGAATAAATCAGCTATCCTGACAATTATCATTGCCTGCCTCGCTTTTGCATCATGCAGCAGCGACGACGAACCTAAGATTCCGACCAACGCCATTTCGCTGAACCTTACGAGAGACGGCGGCACGACCATCGGCGGCTCCGACGTATATATGAACAATTCTGACAATTTCACGACACAATACTGCGCCATCGCCGACCTCGGTCAGAAAAGCGGGTTTAACCGGAATCCCGTCCTGACGCAGCTTGCACAGGAGGTAGCCGTGACTCCGGGAAATTACTATCAGATAATGGCGGCCGACGACATCCGCAACGTGGCCGGAGAACGAGCCTATCCGCTTGATGCCAATTTCTACAATCTCCATGTCGATTCATGGCTTTATGACAAGAACAATGACCTCGCCGGCGCCAAAGTCACATACGCCGAATGTTTTCCCGAGGACTCACGCCTTCCCAAGTGGGACGAAAACCTCGAAATCCTCCTCGACCCCACTCATGACGGAGTCGGGACTTATACATTCGGGAAAGACTGTCACATCGACTCCGACATCAGCGTGTCGAGCGTCAACAACTCGTCTCTGCATGAATTTCTTCAATTTGAGGTCGATGACAACAAGCTCACCGTTTCAAACAAATGGGCGCTAAACGGAGTCGTCAAAGCTGTCGTTCTCGTGCGCCACGAGAGCGTATATACCCGTGTTAATTTCACTATTACGTCACGTTTTTAATTGGACCGAGTGAAGAAGATGCACTACCCTTCACTTTTCACCATTCACCCGGACATGAAACCATCGGTAAAAATACTCCTTGCGACTTTCCTGCTGTGGATAACGGCAGCCTGTACCACCTCCAAGACAACCGTGTCACAACACGCCGACCTCGGCAAATACAGGTATGCCTCGGTCATCAACAACGACACCTACCACATCCCCGCCGAGCTGATGGAGTATGAGATACAGCTCTTTGACGCAGTCGAGTCGTCGCGCCTGCAACTCGTCAGCGACTACCGCATCGCCGAGCTTACCCCCGCGCAGCAACAACAGCTGTTGCTGGTAAAATACGGAGTCAGTCAGACCGACCAAGAGACCATCGTCACGGTCAACTTCATCGACTACATGACCGGCCGCCCCGTCGCCTCATGCCGCGGAGCCTACGGCCTCGGACTGGGACTGACCGACGACCTCAAAGGCGCCATCAAGCGCGTCGCCACCCAAATTTCCCAGACCTTCCCCAAATAACCCTCATAACTCTGACTTATGACTTCTGACTTCTGACTTACTTCATCACTCATAACTCTGACCTCTGACTTATTTTGACTTCTGACTTACTTCATCACTCATAACTCTGACCTCTGAGTTATGACTTCTGACTTACTTCATCACTCATAACTCCGACCTCTGACTTATTTTGACTTATTTTCCCCTCAAATCCATTGTCATTTAGAAAATTATCACTATCTTTGCACCGTCTGAAATATCAGGCACGTTTTAATTAACCTTATTTATTAACCCCAGTTTCTTTTAATGACTGAAGAAGTAAAAAACTCCCCGATCGCCGATTTCGATTGGGAAGCATTTGAAAAAGGTGAGACCAAAGGCGCAAAATCGCGCGAAGAGCTCACCAAAACCTATGACGAATCGCTCAACACTATCCGCGACAAGGATGTAATCGAAGGTACCATCATCGCCCTCAACAAGCGCGAGGCAGTGGTTAACATCGGCTACAAGAGCGACGGCATCATCCCCATGAGCGAGTTCCGCTACAATCCTGACATCAAGGTAGGTGACACCGTTGAGGTATTCATCGAAAATCAGGAAGACAAGAAGGGCCAGCTCATCCTTTCTCACCGCAAAGCCCGTGCAGCCCGCTCTTGGGACCGCATCAACGAGGCTCTCGA
>CAMWRO010000108.1 GCA_947176615.1 uncultured Porphyromonadaceae bacterium | reverse complement strand
GCTTTGTGAAACAGCGAGTGAAGTACTTGGAGTCGTTGAGACCGACCTCGTAGGCGATTTCCGAGATGTTCATGGCCTTTGTCTTGCGGTTGCGCAGCAGCAGTTCTCTTGCCGTGTTCAGGCGGAAGGTACGCAGCAACTGCCCGGCCGACTGCCCGGCGAGGTTTTGCAGCTTTTTGTTGAGAAGCGAGCGGCTGACGCCGAGGGTTTCGGCGAAGTCACCGATTTCAAAGTAAGAGTTGCGGTAGTTTTCGCGGATGACTTTCATCACCTGATCCATGAATTTCTTGTCGCGCGAGTCCTCGTCGATGTTCAGCGACTCGACTTTCATCTGCCCGGCGGTAAAACGTTCCTGATAGCGGCGGCGGTTTTTCAGGATGCTGTCGATA
This sequence comes from uncultured Porphyromonadaceae bacterium, assembly GCA_947176615.1. Lineage (GTDB taxonomy): Bacteria > Bacteroidota > Bacteroidia > Bacteroidales > Muribaculaceae > Duncaniella. The sequence goes on along the minus strand of CAMWRO010000108.1, from coordinate 8,195 downwards.
CGGGCCAGCAGGAGTTCTTCGTCAAACGGTTTCAGGATGTATTCGTCGACCCCGATGCGGTAGCTTTCAAGGCGCGATTCGCGACCTGTCTTGGCTGTCAGCATCAGGAACGGGATGTGGCTGATGTTGAAAGTCTCTTTAACCTTGCGTGACAGCTCGATACCGTCCATGACAGGCATCATCAGGTCAGAGATGATAAAGTCGATTTCGCGGTTGGCAAGCACTTTCAGGGCGTCTTCTCCGTTGCGGGCCTCGGCCACGTTGAAACGGTCGCTGAGGATGCTGCGGATAAAGGCTCGCATGTCGTCATTGTCCTCTACCACGAGGATGGTGAGGCGCTCGGCCGGGGGTACCCCCGGCGTGACGGCAATAGCGGCCGTCACGCCGCTGCCGGTATTGGTCGATGATGTTTCGTCGGGTGAGATTTCGGGTATTTCATCGTCGGGAAGGGGGAGGATGACGCGGAAGGTGCAGCCGCGGCCTCCGCGGTTGTTGCGGGCCGAGATGGAGCCGCCGTAGATTTCCACGAGGCTGCGGCACAGATACAGGCCGATTCCGCTGCCGGCTGTTCCCGAGACGGGGTATTTTATGTGGTTGTTTCCCTGATAGAAACGGTCAAATATCCGCTCGATGTCCTCGGGGTTGATGCCGTTGCCGCTGTCAGTGACACTGAGGTAGATGGAGTGGCCGGCTGAGCCGCATCCGCGCGGCAGAACGGTGGCACAGAGTGATATGCGCCCACCGTCGGGGGTGAATTTGACGGCGTTGCCGAGCAGGTTGATGAGGACTTTCTGCAATGCCTCCTCGTCAAAGCTCATTATCGGGCGCGGAAGACGAGCCACAAGGCGCAGCTCGATGTTGCGGTCGGCGGTGATGGGGAGGAACGACTCGGTCATGTTGTAGAGGAATCGCGCGAGGTTGCCGCGTGTGCGCATGATTTCCATCTTTCCCGATTCGACCTTGCGGAAGTCCATCAGTTGGTTGACGAGGGAGAGCAGATATTTGGAGTTTCGCTCGACAAAGTGGAGCTGCTCGATGACCTGCGGGTTGTAACTTAGCTTGAGAGCGCGTTCTATCGGGCCGAGTATCAGCGTGATAGGTGTGCGGAATTCATGGGTGATATTGGTGAAGAACGCTATGCGGTCCATAGTGAGCTGCTGGACTTGGCGTTTCTGCTCCTCGATTTCGGCAGTGCGCTCGGCGACAGTCTGTTGCAGTATCAGTCGCTGACGCCTGTAATTGGTGACCCGTCGGCGGTAAATCAGTGTTGCCCCGGCAATCAGTGTCATGATTACCAGTAAGATGAACCACCACCTGCGGTAGAAATAGGGGGTGACATTCAGTGGTAGTTCGGTAATGTTTTCTGTGTCAAATTTTTGTCCGGCACGGTGATATACGAGCTGCAAGGTGTAGTCGCCGGGCGACAGGTTGGTATACCTTATAAACCTGCGGCCGTGTGGCAGCTCGTTCCAGTCGGTGTCGAATCCCTTGAGGCGGTAGGAGTATACGCCGGTATTGGCATTGTCAAAGTCGAGCGACGAGAACTCAAACGCGACCGAGCGGGTGCGTTCATGGGTTGTGATTCCCGCAACGGGGCAGAACGACTGTGACCCTTCGGCTTTTCCCGGAAGAAGCTCTGTGTTGTCGACCCACACATGGGTTATATTCACTTTTAACGGCTCGTTGCTGTCAGTGACGACATCGGCGCGGCTCTTGACGACCACCAGTCCGTCGACGCAACCCATCAGAATGTTCCCCGCAGCGTCCCGGGCGGCGGCATTCCAGTAGAAACAGTCGCATGTCAGTCCGTCGGAGGTGTCGTAGACGGTTATTTCGGGAATACCGCTGCTGTTTTCGGTCCGGCTCATGCGCACAAGGCCCTTGTAGGTGGAGACCCACAGGTCGCCGGAGCGGCTTTCTGCTATTCCGTGTACGATGTCGTTGGGGAGGCCGTTGGCGGTTGTTATGCCTATGAATCGCTCGACGCTTTTGTCAGTGACGCGGCGGTAAAGGCCGTTGCCGTTTGTTCCCACCCATAACCTGTCGCGGCTGTCGATGAAAAGGAATGTGATGCGCTCGTTGACAGTCATGCCGGGGTTGTCGAAGCGGCCGTTGATGTGCCTGACGGCATTTATGTCGGGTTTTGCTGCATAACGTCGCAGATCAATGTCTATCAGGCCGCTGCTGGAGCCGATCCACAGGTGGTTGTAACGGTCTATGACCGCGCCGATGGCACCGAACACATCGTCAAATGTTCCGGGATAGGCTTCCTGCATTGTGTCACTGACAGGATTATATATGTAGAGTCCGCGCGAGGTACCGACCCACATTAATTTATTGAGTGAATCCCAGATCAGCGCGCCGATATATCCGATGTGCCAAGCACCGTCAGTAGTAGTTATAAAATGTCTCAGGCGGCTGACACGCCCCTTGGTCGAGAGGATGTTGACACCTCCGCCCCATGTTCCCACCCACAGGTTGCCCTCGCCGTCAAGCGCGAGCGCGCTGACCGAGTTGTGGCTCAGTATCCCGTCTTCGGCAGTGTAGTGAGTGAAATGACTGAGATTGCTGTCAGAGCGGTGAAGTCCGCCTTCGACCGAGCCGGTCCACACAGTCCCCGAAGGCTCGACAAGCACGGCGTTGACCGGGGTGTTGAAGGCATGACCCGGGGCATTGAAATTGTTGGTTATAGTGTTGACATATAGTCGTTTTTCGGTTATGCGGCTGAGTCCGCCACCTTCGGTGCCCACCCAGACCCGGTTGCCGTCGACATATACCTTGTTGACGAATACATTGTTCAGTCCTTCCACCGAGTGAAGCCTGTCGCAGCGCCCGATGCGCTCAAAGTTGTCGTTGAGAGGGTTATAGATGTTCAATCCCTGAAGCGAACCCACTATCAGCTGGCCTTTGGAGGTTACGGCGACTGAGTTTATGAAGTTCTGGGACAGTGATTTAGGGTCGTTAGGGTCGTTCATGTAGTTGACCACGGCGTCATGGTCGGGATTGTATCGCCACAGGCCGCGGTCAGTGGCTATCCACACATCCTTGCCGTTTTTTACGATGTCACTGATCATTATGTCAGGGACAAATGTCAGGGAGGAGGAGACCTGTGCCACATTGACGCGGTTGTTTTCGAAATCGGCACTGAGTTGGCAGACCTCTCCGTTGATTCCTGTCCACGGCTTTCCGTTGTCATTTATATCCTTCAGGTAGGCCCGCCCACGGCTGATGGGGGTATAAGTGTATTGAGCCATACCGTCAATATCGCCGTCGGCATTGAACCGGAAACAGAAGATGGAGTCACCGGTGCGAATCCACAGTTTTCCGCTTTTGTCAACATGCACCCCCCATGACGGAACGTTTACAGCAGCGTTGAGTTTCACGGTAAAATCCTTTATCACGGCATGTTGCAGTGTGTACAGGTCGATTGTCGAGATTCCTCCTTCGGTTGCGACCCACAGTCGTCCGAATCGGTCTTCAGCCATCTCGACGGCGAAGTTTCCGCGCAGCGGGCACTGGACGGAATTGGCCGAAAAGTTGATAAATTCATAACCGTCATATCGTGACAGACCGCCGCCGCCGTATCCTATCCATAGAAAGCCTCGGCTGTCACGCATGATGTCGTCGACAAAGTTGTGGCGCAACCCTTCGGCCATCGTCAGGTATTCTATATCGTGGGCCTCCATGAAAACCCCCTCGTTCAGCGGGTCGTGGAGGGGCGATGCCGACAGATGGCTTGCGACCGACATGACGATTGCCATGAAGACAAAACGTATCTTCACGGACAGTCGTTTTAGCCGGTGGGAAAAAGTATATATCACTGATGTGGCAATTAGAAATATCGGTATCATTTTGCGCACTGACACGCGTGTCGCATTCATGTTCCGGTGGAGGTTGCATCGGCAAAGATACAATTTTTTTTAATTGTTATGGCTTTTTGGTGAAAAAAAGTTGAATAGATGTGATGTGTTGGTATAATTCATTAACTTTGTATGTGTTAAATTTAAGAGCTATTGTTATAATCCACTTAAATTACCCATCTGTCCACCCTTGTGGAGGAAAATAAGTGTAATTTTACACCGAGTAAATATAGCCGTCAGCGATCGGCTGCCTATACCTGAAGACCAATCATGAAAAATCCTCGGTTTATAATATTAGTTGTTGTGCTGGCCGTCTTGACAGCTTGCACGGGAAAACCTTTTGTCCCGATTGTATCGTCCAATCCGTGGGTCGACGATTATTCGCCGGTATCCTCGATGGAGTGTTACAAGGACTGGGGGACCTACAACGTGCACGACCCGTCGGTATGCCGGGTCGGTGACACATATTATATGTATTCCACCGATGCCATTTATCGTGAAGACCGTCATGAGGCCCGGAAAAAGAATGTGCCTCTCGGATTTGTCCAGATGAGAAAGTCGACCGACCTTGTCAACTGGGAGTTTGTCGGGTGGGCCTTCCCTGAGATTCCCGCCGAGGCGGTCGAGTGGGTGAAGTCGCTCAATGACGGCCGCGGGGCAACCAACGTGTGGGCCCCCTACATGCTTGACTGTGGCAACGGAAAATATCACCTTTACTATTGCGTGTCGGCTTTCGGCCGTCCGACATCCTATATCGGTCTTGCCGAGGCCACCTCGCCCGAGGGCCCGTGGATTCACAAAGGAGCCGTTGTAAAGACCGATACCGGCTCGGGGATGAACGCCATCGACCCGACGCTGATTACAGCCGACGGGAAACGCTACATGCACTATGGCTCTTATTTCGGCGGCCTGTTCTGCATGGACATCGACCCTGCAACAGGATTCCCGATTGCCGAGGGTGACAAGGGCTCCCGTGTCGCAGGCCGTGCCAACTATCGTCGCGACAATATCGAGGCTCCCGAGGTTATCCGCAATCCTCAGAACGGGAAGTATTACTTTTTCAGTTCCTATGACCCGTTGACGACCACCTATAACGTCAGGGCATGCCGTTCTGACTGCCCCGACGGCCCGTTTGTCGATTTCCACGGAAAAGAGATGGCCGACACGACTGACAATTTCCCGCTCCTGACATCGCCCTATCGTTTTGACAACCATGCCGGATGGCAGGGTACGGCACATTGCGGCGTGTTCAGCGATAAGGATGGTAATTTCTACATGGCTCATCAGGGCAGGCTTGCCTCCAATCCCGATATGATGGTTCTCCACCTGCGTCAGATGTTTTTCACGCCCGACGGTTGGCCTGTTGTGTCACCCGAGCGTTATGCCGGGGTGGGGCGGCGCGTGTTTTCGCCGCGTGACCTTGAAGGGGAATGGGAAGTCATCAGGCTGACAGAACCGTCGGACGAGATTCGTGAGACGGCCGACGCGATTCTTCACTCTCGCGGCAACCTCCTTGATACCGGTTGGAACAACTCCCGTAATCTCACCCTTGCACGGGGTGGAGACTGGAAATTTGACCGGTCGACCCAATTGCTGTCATTGAGCATTGACGGAGACACTGTCACCAATCTCGTCGTTCATGCCGGGCATGACTGGGAACGCGGTTATGACACAATTCTGTTCACGGGCCTTGACAGGAATGGCCGCAGCGTGTGGGGCAAACGTGTAAAATGAATATAGTGACTAAATAAATAAAAATCATAAACATATTTTTTTGAATAATATCATGAAGTTAAGATTACCGATGCTCGCTTCCATCGGAATGGCGGCGGCTCTGACAGTCGGCGCGGCCGATAACGTGCTGAATGTGCAGGCCAATAAACCCGGCGCACCGATTCAGCCCACAATGTATGGACTTTTCTTTGAAGACATCAACTATGCCGCTGACGGCGGCCTTTATGCCGAGATGGTCAAGAACCGCTCGTTTGAGTTCCCCCAGAATCTGATGGGATGGGTGACCTATGGCAACGTGACGTTACAGAACGACGGCCCGTTTGAGCGCAACCCCCACTATGTGCGCCTCGGCAGTGCCGGTCACAACGACAAGCACACCGGCCTTGAAAACGAAGGATTCTTCGGCGTGACTTTCAAGAAGGATCAGGAATACCGTTTCAGCGTGTGGGCACGTTCTCCCAAGGGTGAAAAGGCCACACTGCGTGTAGAGCTTGTCGACCCGGCCACGATGGGCGAGACCCATGTCGCCGCCAAGCAGGAGATTACCGTCGAGTCTGCTGACTGGAAACAATATGAGGTTACGCTGAAACCCGGCGAGAGCTGCGAAAAGGGAAAACTGCGCGTGTTCCTTAGCAAACCCGATAATGTTACCGTAGACCTTGAGCATCTCTCGATGTTCCCTGTCGACACATGGAAAGGACACAAGAACGGTCTGCGCAAAGATCTCGCGCAGGCTCTCTACGACCTGAATCCCGGTGTGTTCCGTTTCCCCGGCGGCTGTATTGTCGAGGGTACCGACCTGCCCACCCGCTATCAGTGGAAAAATACTGTCGGCCCGGTAGAAAACCGTCCTGTCAACGAGAATCGCTGGCATTATACCTTCCCCCACCGTTTCTATCCCGACTACTATCAGTCGGGCGGTCTCGGGTTCTATGAATATTTCCTCCTTTCCGAGGAAATCGGTGCCGAGCCGCTCCCCGTGTTGAGCGTGGGACTCGCATGCCAGTTCCAGAACCGTGACGCCAAGGCTCATGTGCCTGTTGACGAATTGCAGCCCTATATTCAGGACGCTCTCGACCTTATCGAGTTTGCCAACGGTGACACTTCGACCAAGTGGGGAGCGCTCCGTGCCGAAATGGGCCATCCCGCTCCTTTCAACCTCAAGCTCATCGCCATCGGTAACGAGCAGTGGGGTCCCGAATATCCCGAACACCTCGCTCCGTTTGTGACCGCTATCCGCAAGGCTTACCCCGACATACGCATCGTAGGCTCGTCGGGTCCCGACTCCGAGGGAGAACAGTTTGACTACCTGTGGCCCGAAATGAAAAAACTCGGTGCCGACCTTGTCGACGAGCATTTCTACCGTCCCGAAAAGTGGTTCCTCGCACAGGGCAACCGTTATGACAATTATGACCGCAAAGGCCCCAAAGTGTTTGCCGGCGAGTATGCGTGTCACGGCAAAGGCAAGAAATGGAACCATTTCAATGCCGCACTTCTCGAAGCAGCGTTCATGACCGGCTTGGAGCGTAACGCCGACATCGTTCACATGGCCACCTACGCCCCGCTCTTTGCCCATGTCGAAGGATGGCAGTGGCGTCCTGACATGATATGGTTTGACAACAGCGACTCGTTCCGCACTGCAAGCTACTATGTGCAGCAGCTTTATGCTCAGAACAAGGGCAGCAACGTGTTGCCTCTCACCATGAACGGGAAACCTGTCGCAGGAAACGAGGACCAGAACGGACTCTTTGCAAGCGCGGTTATCGACAAGGAGACCGGAGAATACATCGTCAAGGTCGCAAACACTTCTGACACGCCCCAAGAGGTCACCATCAATCTTAACGGATTGAAGAAAATGCGTCAGGACATAACCGCGGCTACCGTGACCACTCTGTCATCTGACGATATCAACGCCGACAATACTCTCGACAATCCCGGACGCGTGGTTCCCGTGACCAAGGCTATTCCCGCCGCCGACCTCGGCGCGGTGACAAAGGGTGTGTTCACCTATAACACCACTCTCGCTCCCAAAACATTCAGTGTTTACAAATTTAAATAATCTCACATTTAAATAATCTCACAGCATAATGACATTAAGAAATCTTGCACTGTCTGCCGCCCTCGGTTCTGCATCGTTAGCTATGGCCGGCGAAAGCGTCACTGTCAACATGTATCCCAGTGACGAGGCTCCTATTATCAACAAGGAAATCTACGGCCAGTTTGCCGAGCATCTCGGCTCGTGCATCTATGGCGGTATATGGGTAGGGGAAAATTCTCCGATTCCTAACACCAACGGTTATCGCAACGACGTGCTCGAAGCCTTCCGCGCGCTCCACATTCCCGTTCTCCGCTGGCCCGGCGGCTGTTTTGCCGACGAGTATCACTGGACCGACGGTATCGGTCCCAAAGAGAACCGTCCCCGCATGGTCAACAACAACTGGGGCGGCACTGTCGAGGACAACAGTTTCGGTACCCACGAGTTTTTCAACCTCTGCGAAATGCTCGGCATCGAGCCCTATCTGAGCGGCAATGTCGGCAGCGGCACTGTCGAGGAACTTGCCAAGTGGGTCGAATATATAACCGCCGAGGACGGTCCTCAGG
>CAMWRO010000107.1 GCA_947176615.1 uncultured Porphyromonadaceae bacterium | reverse complement strand
TTTCGTATCCGTGGGGGTTTACGTTGGTGTATATTGGGGAGGTGAGTGTGTGGGTCTATTCGTAGGCGTTGACTTTCATCGGGACAATGGAGTCTCCGATGAATCCTCCGGCGGCCATTCGCATGACGAGTTTCACCGAGTCGATATACTCGGCTTTGACGTCGGTTGTGTCAAGGGCGGCCGCGGGCATGTATTGGGTCACGATGCTTGAGCTGATCGAGCCATATTCTTTGGCGTCAAGGTTGCCGAGGAGCTGGAGCACTGTGCGGGATTGAACCTGACTGTTGACAACGGAACGGCCGCTGACAGTAAAAGTGGAGTCCATCACGATTGCGACCTCGTCCTGTATCAACGAGCCTCCGGCGGTGGTGGAATCCTCGCAGGAGGCGGTCGTCATCAGAAGGATAGCACTGCCGATGGTTGAGAGCAGACTTGTTTTTTTCATATCGAACAATCGAACAAAAGATGTTTTGGGGGAGGGGTGGTTACTCCTCCTCGCCGAGAAGGGAACGGTAAAATGCCGAGTATTCTTCGGGGCGGTTTTCTTCGCCGTTGTAGCGGATAAACGGTTTGCCCGAGGCTTCGGCATATTCAATCAGCTCGGCAGGAATGTCGGCGGTGGCTTCGATGATTGCGTCGCTGTGGTCGATGGCAAGGCGGTTGAGCGCGAGCCAGTCGGCGGGTGTGGTTCCGATTGTGGCAATGGCTTCGTCGGGGAAACCGGCCATTTTCAGTTTTTCGACAAACCGCGGGTCCAGTGTTCCGTCAAATTTTTCCCGGTGCAGGGCATAGACGATTTTGGAGTCGGCGAATATGGGGTCGTCCTGATATTTTTTCCGGAGGTAAAGCGGGGCCAGCGATGAAACCCAGCCTGAAACATGAATGACGGCGGGTTGCCAGCGAAGTTTTTTGACGGTTTCGATAACGCCGTGGACAAAAAACATTATGCGCTCGTCATTGTCGTCGGGAGTAAGGTCGATTTCGAGACCTTTGTCGGGGAGGGGCTGGAAATAGTCGTCGTTGTCAATAAAGTAGACTTGCATGCGCGATGGTTGCAGCGTGGCGACCTTGATGATGAGGGGGTGGTCGGTGTCATCAATCGCTAAGTTCATCCCTGAGAGGCGGATGACTTCGTGCAACTGATTGCGGCGCTCGTTTATACAACCATATTTGGGCATGAATGTTCTCACTTCAAAGCCTTTACCAAGTATCCCTTGAGAGACATCGCGCCCTAATACTGACATGGGGGTTTCGGGTAGGTAGGGGCTTATTTCCTGCGAGATATAAAGTACTTTATTGTTCTCCATTAGAAACGGTGTAGTGTTTAGAGTTATAAAAGTATTTGCAAAGTTACGGATTTTTTTTCAATAAATAAGCGGAATTAGATTAAAATAACAAATGGCGGATTGCAAATAGAGGAGGGCGGATGATTTCTATCGCGAAACATCCGCCCTCCTTTATTTTTTTATTTGCAGTCGGTATTTATCCTCCGAAGTTGTCGTAGTGGATTGACGTCGGGTCTACGCCGAGGTCGTCGAGCATTTTGTTGACGGCTGCGCTCATCGGGCCGGGGCCGCACATGTAGTATTCGATGTCTTCGGGTGCGGGATGGTCTTTGAGGTAGTTGTTGTAGATTACCTGATGGACGAACCCCGGGGTGTACTTGACTCCTGCGGCGTCGGCTGCCGGGTCGGGGCGGTCGAGGGCGAGGTGGAACTTGAAGTTGGGGAAGTCTTTTTCAAGCTGGAGGAAGTCGTCGAGATAGAACACCTCGTTGAGCGCGCGGGCGCCATAGAAGTAGTTCATGACGCGGTCGGTGGTGTGGAGGGTCTTGGTCATCCACATGATCTGGGCGCGGAGGGGGGCCATGCCGGCGCCGCCGCCGACCCACATCATTTCGGCCTTGGAGTCGACGATGGGGTGGAAGTCGCCGTAGGGGCCGCTCATGAGCACTTTGTCACCCGGTTTGAGCGAGAAGATGTAGCTTGAGGCGATACCGGGCATGACGTTTTGGAATCCTACTTGGGGTTTCGGCTTGAAGGGCGGTGTGGCGATGCGCACTGTCAGCATGATGCGGTCGCCTTCTTCGGGGTAGTTGGCCATCGAGTAGGCGCGCACGGTTGTCTCGGTGTTTTTGCACTTGAGGCCGAAAAGACCGAATTTTTCCCAAGCGGGGAGGTATTCGTCGCCGATTGACGCTTTGTCGATGTCCTTGTCATAGTCCATCGAGTATTCGGGGATTTTAATCTGGGCGTAGGAGCCGGGGATGAAGTCCATGTGGGCGCCGGCGGGGAGGGCGACGATGAATTCCTTGATGAAGGTGGCCACGTTGTTGTTGGAGATAACCTCGCATTCCCATTCCTTGACGTCAAGGGCCGAGGCGGGGATGCCCACGCTGATGTCTTCCTTGACCTTTACCTGACAGCCGAGTCGCCAGTGGTCTTGCTGCTGCTTGCGCGAGAAGTGCACTTTTTCGGTGGGGAGGATGTCGCCGCCGCCCGAGAATACCTGACATTTGCATTGGCCGCAGCTGCCTTTGCCGCCGCAGGCTGATGAAAGGAAGATGTTGTTGTCGGCAAAAGTCGACAGAAGTGTCTTGCCCGAGTCGGCCTCGACAACCTTGTCGTTGTTTATCGTAATCTTCACTTTGCCCGAGTGGACAAGATATTTTTTGGCGAGAAGCAGGATGGCGACAAGCAGCAATGTTATGAGCAGGAAGATTCCCACACCCGCCATTACTGTCAGTGTGTCAGTCGAGGTCTCGCATAATATATTCAGAAGTGTCATGCTGTTATATTTTTATACCGAGGAAACTCATGAAAGCTATACCCATCAGGGCGGTGATAATAAAGGTGATGCCGACTCCGCGCAGCGGGCGGGGGATGTTGGAGTAAACGGCGAGGCGCTCGCGGATAGCGGCGATTGCCGAGATGGCGAGCAGCCATCCGAGACCCCATCCGGCACCGGCGCAGGCGGCTGTCCAGACGCTGCCGAAGTCGCGCTGCTGCATGAACAGCGAGCCGCCGAGGATGGCGCAGTTGACGGCGATAAGGGGGAGGAAGATGCCGAGCGACGAGTAGAGCGCCGGGCTGTATTTCTCGACTGCCATTTCGACAAGCTGGGTCATCGACGCGATGACGGCGATGAACATAATCAGCGAGAGGAAGCTCAGGTCGACATCGGCAAATTCGGGGCCGAGCCAAGCGAGCGCGCCTGCCTGAAGCACATAGGTGTTGAGCAGGTAGTTGATGGGCAGCGTGATGCACAGCATGAAAGTCACGGCGATGCCGAGGCCGAAGGCGGTCTTGACATTCTTGGACACCGCGATAAATGAGCACATGCCGAGGAAGTAGGCAAATATCATGTTGTCGACAAAGATCGACCGTATAAACAGATTCAGATTTTCCATGTTACGAATTCTTTTTCAATGTGACAATCAATCTTCCTGAAGGTCTTTGTTGACACTGCGCTGAACCCAGATGATGCAGGCGACGACGATGAGGGCCATCGGGGGGAGAATCATCAGGCCGTTGTTGACATATCCTGCGTCATAGAATGACTGGGGAAACACCTGATAGCCCAAGAGGGTGCCGCTGCCGAGCAGCTCGCGGAAAAAACCGACGATGACTAGGATAATCGTGTAGCCGATTCCGTTGCCAACGCCGTCGAGGAACGAGGGCCACGGCTTGTTGCCCATCGCGAATGCTTCGAGACGGCCCATGAGGATACAGTTGGTGATGATAAGTCCGATAAACACCGAGAGTTGCTTGCTTGCGTCGTAGGCAAACGCCTTGAGCAGCTGGTCGACGATTACAACGAGTCCGGCCACGACCACGAGCTGGACGATGATGCGGATATTGGTGGGGATGGTGTTGCGCAGCAGTGATATGATGACATTGGCAAAGGCAAGGACTGCGATTACCGAAATGCCCATCACGATAGCCGGCTCAAGTTTGGCCGTGACGGCAAGCACCGAGCAGATGCCGAGTACCTGCACCACCACGGGGTTGTTCTTGGAGAACGGGTTGAAAAATGCGTCCCGGTTTTTGATTTTTTCTGCCATGATTGAGGCAAATTATTGGGTTGGTGGATTAGTTATTAGAGTTATTAAGCGACTTGAGGAAAGCCTTGTAGGGCGAGAGGCAGTTGTCGAGCATGGAGCCGACTCCCTTGGAGGTGATTGTGCCGCCCGAGATTCCGTCGACATAATCTTCGCCGTCAAGGGGTTTCTGGCCTGCCTTGACCACGGCAATCGGTTTGAAACGCCCGTCCTTGAACACGGTCTTGCCTTCAAACTGGCTGCTGAACGCCGGTTTTTCAATCTCGGCGCCGAGTCCCGGGGTTTCTCCCTGATGGGCGAAATAGGCTCCGTAGATGGTCGCCCCGTCGGCATTAAACGCCACATACCCCCAGATGGGGCCCCAGAGTCCCGCGCCGTAGACGGGGAGGATGTATTTGGTCGCTCCGTCGGCGGTGCGCACTTCAAAGACAGGGAGCTCGCGGCGGTCGGCGCTGAGCTTGCTCTGCTCGGCCACGTTGACCGTGAAGGCATCCACGCCGTCGATGCGCTCTCCCTCGGCATTGACTACGAATGTCGAGGTGACACACTCGTTGTAGGTGTCGACAATCTGTCCTTTCTGCGGCTCGATGAGGGCGGCGGCGAGAATCTGTTTCATCTTGTCGGCATCGATGTTTTGCTGCTGGCGCGGTTTGAGGGCCAGCGAGGTCAGGGCGAGAGCCGCTCCGACGACAACGACCATGACAAAGATATATATTACTGTATAAGTATTACTCTGCTTATTCATGACTTTGTTCCTTTCTCGTTAAGTGGTCATGCGCTTGTTTTGGTTCGGCGCATGCGGCGGTTAATGTTGGCCTGCACGACGCAGTAGTCAATCAGCGGCGCAAGGGCGTTCATCAGCAGCACGGCGAGCATCGCGCCTTCGGGATAGCCGTTGTTGTAGACACGGATGAGGATGGCGACAACCCCGACAAGGAATCCGTAGACATATTTGCCTACACCGGTGCGGGCGGCCGTTACAGGGTCAGTGGCCATGAACACGGCTGCAAAGGCAAATCCGCCATAGAGCAGCTGGTCGAGCGGCGACAGGAACGAAGCGGGGTAGGTGGGTGTCTGGAACGTGTTGGCCACCCAGCCCATGAACAGGCCGCCGGCAACAACCGACAGGATGATGCGCCATGACGCGATTCCGGTCCACAGCAGTATTATCGCTCCGATAAGGATGCAGAGTGTCGAAGTCTCGCCGAAGGAGCCGGGTATCAGTCCGAGGAATGCGTCCCAAGTCGAGATGGGGTCGCCGATGATGTTGAGGGGCTGTTCTCCCGCTCCCGAGGTGGCAATCTGCCCGAGGGGGGTCGCTCCCGAGATTCCGTCGGCATAGTTGACATTGTAGCCGAGGCCCAGAATGGGGCGGGTGGATACAAACACGTTGTCACCGCTCATCTGTGCCGGATAGGCAAAAAAGAGGAATGCGCGGGTGACGAGCGCGACGTTAAAGACATTGTATCCCGTGCCGCCGAACACCTCTTTTACAAAGATTACGGAGAACGCGGTTGCCACGGCGAGCATCCACAGCGGGGTCTCGATGGGGCAGATGAGGGGGATGAGGATGCCTGTCACGAGGAATCCTTCCTGAATTTCCTCGCGCCGCCACTGGGCGACTATAAATTCAATGCCGAGACCGACAATGTAGGTCACTGCGATGCGGGGAAGGATGGCGAGGAAACCATAGAGCATGATTTCCCAGAACGGGAAACTCTGTGCCCCGGCTCCGAGCCAGTTCTGATAGCCGGTATTGTACATGCCGAAGAAAAGACACGGCATCAGTGCCATCACCACGATAATCATAACTCGCTTGGAATCGAGGCTGTCGTGGATGTTCACGCCCGACGTGGAAGTCGTGTTGGGGGTGAACAGGAATGTCTCAAAGCCGTCAAAGACGCTGCGGAACGCGTGTAGCTTCCCGCCCGGCTCAAAATTGGGCTTGACACGGTTGAGGTAATTTCTTAACGCTTTCACCTTTATAAATTAAGATATAATGAAGTTGCTGTTAAATTTCGCTGCGCAGGTAGTCGAGACCTTCGCGCACGATGCGCTGGAGTTCGAGCTTGGACGGGTCGACATATTCACACAGGGCAAAGTCTTCGGGGGCGACCTCGTAGATGCCGAGGGCCTCCATCTGGTCGATGTCGCGCGACATTATCGCCTTGATGAGGTATTCGGGAAGGATGTCCATCGGGAAAACCTTGTCATATTCCCCTGACATGATCATGCCTCGGCGGCCGCCTTGCAGACGGGCGTCGGGCGAGAAGGCGCGGTTGAGGAAGTGGCCGAGGAAGGAGCGGTTAGTGCTCATCTTGGAGGGACTGAGCGATGCCCACCCCATGAACTCGTCGGCGTCGTCGCCCTCGGGGATTACGGTTATCTGGCGGTAGGGGAAACGGAGGAAACCGTCGTTGCCGACAGGGATGCCGGTCAGCACGTTTCCTGAGATTATGCGGTGGTTGCGGCCGTCATTGACGATGTTGCCCTCGGTGAGCTGCGCCATGTCGGCACCGTCGACGGTCTTTATCAGGCGCGGTGTCTTCACTTCTGACCCGGTGACGGCTACGGTCGTCTCAAAGTCGGCTTTTCCGGTCAGCATCAGGGCGCCGATGCGGGCGAGGGTGATGATGTCGAGCGTCCAGATGACTTCTCCCTTGTTGACCGGGCGGATATTGGCGGCCTGTATGCCGGCGTTTCCGGCCGGGTGGAGGGTGTTGAATTCCACCATTTCGGCACCGGCGATGTCGGGCATTTGCGAGCCGTTCTTTATTCCTATATATATATTACCGCTTGTGAGCAGTTTCAGGGCCTTTACTCCGGCAGCGATTTCAGCTGTTTTTCCGGCGGCGAGTGTTTCGGGATCCCAAGCGAGCGGGGCGGTGTCCATCGCGGTCACAAAGATGTCGCGCGGCTTGTCGGCAGCTTGCGGGATGATTGCATAAGGACGGCGGCGCATCATTGCCCAGAGGCCGCTTTCCATCAGCAGTGTCTTCACAGTCTCGGCCGAGGTCGCTTTGGCGGCGTCATGGACGAGCGAGCCGTTTCCTTCGGGCGCGATTACGACGCGCTCGATTTTGCGACGCGCTCCGCGCACTACCGCGCTGACCTTTCCTGCGACAGGACTTACGAGCTTGACCGATTCGCAGTTCTTATCGTGCATTAACGGGGTTCCGGCTTCGACAATGTCTCCTTCGGCAACGTCGAGCTTGGGCGAAAATCCGGGGAAATCGTCGGGGATAACTGCGACAAGCGACGGCGTGACCATTGTCACGTCTTCGCTCTCGACGCCACCCCTTAGGTTTAGATTTAATCCCTTGCGGAGGTTTATCGTTTTTCTCATTTTAATTGTAAGTTGTAATCGTGGGTGCAAAGTTATCCATTATTTTTGGTTTATCTTTAGTGAAACGATGGATTTTTTTTGTAAAATAAATCAACTTTAATATAATTTGATGTTTTACAGCAGAAACAACAAAAATATTACCCCAAAAAGTTTGGAAACACCGAAATTAAATAATAATTTTGCATAACCGTTTTACCCCTGTGTCATGCGTGGCCGGGACAAATCGATACCATCAAAATGGCTCTTTGATAAATTTGGCGAAAAATCATCAAAACTAATAACAATAAACCAAACAAAAAACTTTAGTAAACCCAAAATTATGGAAGCTCAAAAGCCTAATTCCACCCAGCCCGTAAAGGCTGCCAAGTCTGAAAGCAACGTGAAAGGCGTAAAGAACGCATTTCTCGTGATTGTAGCATGCTGCATTGTCGCTGTGTGTCTGTTTATCTTCTGGTTCGGCCATGAATCTCACTTCGAGGAAGGTCACCCCAAGGATTTGTGGGGAACCATCTACATGGGCGGTTTCATCGTGCCTATTCTCCAGACTCTGTTCCTTACCGTAATCGTTCTTTCTGTTGAACGCTGGATTGCTCTTTCAAGCGCCAAGGGTAAAGGCAACATCACCAAGTTTGTCGCTAACGTTAAGAAATGCCTTGCAGCCAATGACATCAACGGTGCCATGAACCTCTGCAAGACTCAGAAAGGTTCAGTTGCCGCTGTCGTTTCTTCAGCTCTCGTAGCTTATCAGGAAATGGACCGCAACACCGAGCTCACCAAAGAGCAGAAGATTGCCAACCTTCAGAAAGCCGTTGAGGAAGCTACCGCTCTCGAAATGCCTGCCCTCCAGCAGAACCTCCCCATCGTCGCTACTCTCACAACCCTCGGTACTCTCGTCGGTCTTCTCGGTACTGTGATCGGTATGATCAAGTCGTTCCAAGCTCTTGCCGCTTCAGGTGCTCCTGACTCAACCGAGCTGTCTACCGGTATCTCTGAGGCACTTATCAACACCGCCTTCGGTATCGCAACCGGTGCATTCGCTGTTATCTCTTATAACTTCTACACAAACAAAATCGATAACCTGACCTACGCAATCGACGAGATCGGTTACTCAATCGTGCAGACATTTACAGCAACCCACTAATCCGATATTACCGCTGAGGTTTCTATCATTTATTTAAAATAAACCTATAACAACAACGTGTAATATGGGAAAAGTAAAAATTAAGAGAAAAAGTACCCTCATCGACATGACCGCGATGAGTGACGTGACTGTGCTCTTGCTTACTTTCT
>CAMWRO010000106.1 GCA_947176615.1 uncultured Porphyromonadaceae bacterium | reverse complement strand
ATCCGACTCGTGTAAACGGGCTTTGGATTCACATTTGTTTTTAAACAACCTCTTACACTTTCATCATGCAAAAGATTCTCGTTTCATTACTCATTTTATTATCGGTCTTGTTGCCTTGTCGTGTCACTGCGCAGACCAGTCTTAGTGATGCCAACATAATAGGGCATGTCATTGAGAAGGGCACGGATGAACATCTTCCCGGATTTACAATCCGACTGTTGGATTCTTCTATTGGTGTCGTTACCGATGTTTCGGGCCATTATGCAATCAGGCATCTTGCACCGGGCAAATATACCGTCGAGGCAAGCTGTGCGGGATATGTCACGCAGAAAAAGACGATAGATGTCGCTCCGAAGCAGACCGTCGAATTGAATTTCGATGTTTCTCCCGATGCTTTCCAGCTTGAGCAGGTTGTTGTGACCGGTAACAAGAGCGAGGTAAAGCGCCGCAACAGTTCGTCACTGATAAATGTGCTTGGCGCTCCGACGTTTGACCTTATCGGTGCGTCATGTCTTGCCGACGGCCTCTGTTTTCAGCCGGGGGTGCGTGTCGAGAACGACTGTCAGAACTGCGGTTTCACGCAAGTGCGCATCAATGGCCTTGACGGTCATTATTCGCAGATTCTGCTCAACTCGCGCCCTGTTTTCTCGGCACTGACCGGAGTGTATGGCCTTGAACAGATTCCGGCCAACATGATTGAGCGTGTCGAGGTGATGCGCGGCGGCGGTTCGGCTCTTTTCGGCTCGTCGGCAATCGGCGGTACAATTAATATAATAACCAAGGACCCTATTGACAATTGTGCCGATGTCGCCCACACGCTGACCTCTTTAGGTGTCAGCGGCGCGCTTGAAAACAATACGACCGCGAGCGCGTCGGTCGTGAGCGAGAATAACCGCATAGGTCTCTTTATTTTCGGGCAGAACCGTCTGCGTGACGGATATGACCACGACGGCGACGGTTTTACGGAAATACCACAGCTTAAAACGCAGACTCTCGGTTTCCGCACGTTTATGCGCACGAGTGACTATTCCAAATTGTCGCTCGAATATCACGGCACGCATGAATATCGCCGCGGCGGCGACCAACTTGACGAGCAACCCCACATGGCGATGGTCGCCGAGCAGACTGACCACAATATCCACGCCGTAGATATTTCGACCGAGTTCTGGACTCCCGGCTATAAAAACAGGTACAGCGTGTTTGCGTCAACTCAGAACACCCGCCGGACGAGCTACTATGGCAGCGAGATGGACCCTGAAGCCTACGGCCGCACCCACGACCTCGTCGTTGTTGCCGGCGGCCAGTATATCCACTCGTTTGACCGCCTGTGGTTCATGCCATCCGAGCTGACAGCCGGCGTGGAATACAATTATAACTATCTCAACGATGTCACGCTCGGATATAATCACGACGTGACACAGTGTGTCAATATTTTCAGCGGTTATCTGCAAAACGAGTGGCGCACTGACCGGTGGGGATTTCTCGTAGGTGCCCGTGTTGACAAGCACTCTCTCATCAGTCACCCCATTGTCTCACCCCGTGCCAACGTGCGTTTCAATCCGTCGTCCAATCTCAATTTCCGACTCTCTTATTCGACCGGATTCCGTTCACCTCAAGCCTATGACGAGGATTTCCATGTGGCGGTTGTTGGTGGTGAGCGTGTTGTCACGATTCTTGCTCCCGATCTGAAACAGGAGAGCAGCCAGAGCCTCAGCGCGTCAATGGACCTCTACCACAATTTTGGAAATGTTCAGACCAACTTCCTTGTCGACCTGTTTTATACCGACCTGAGCGACGTGTTCATCCTGCGCCGCTTGGAAGAGGTTGATGCCGAGGGTAATGCCGTGCTGGAGCGTTGCAACGGTGCCGGGGCGCGGGTTTATGGCGTAAATCTTGAAGCCAAGGCCAATTTCCCGTTCAAATTGCAGATTCAGGCCGGACTGACATTGCAGAAAAGCCGTTATAAAGAACCTGAATACTGGAGCGAGGACCCCGAAATCGCCCCCGTGCGCCGCATGTTCCGCACCCCCGACACCTACGGCTATTTCACCGCGACTTATAATCCTGTGAAACCGTTGCAGATTGCACTGTCGGGGACCTATTCAGGGTCGATGCTTGTCCAGCACCTTGCCGGATCGGGCACATCGGTCGACGTGGCTGTCAACACTCCCGACTTCTTCGATGCCGGGCTGAAAGTCTCCTACGATTTCCGCATCTACAACCATGTCACCTTGCAGCTCAATGCCGGAATCCATAATATTTTCAACAGTTATCAGAAAGATTTCGACCGAGGCCATCTCCGCGACTCGGGTTATATCTACGGTCCCACGATGCCCCGCAGCATCTTTGCCGGAGTGAAACTGCACATATAGAACATAGAATATTGTAGAAAAAGATTCAAAGACGGTGTCGTGATTATCAATAACCGTTTTTGAATCTTTTTTTATTTAAATGGGGTTCAAGGAAATTCCGGATTATCCGTTCAGATACTTGTCAACACCATCCCTGCATCTGATTTCGGGATTTGGCCGACAGCTGTAATCTACGTTTTTCTGCTGGTTGTACATGTATTTGTCCTCATGCCATAAATGGAATGTCAGACCGACGAATTTCAAGTGACGTTTTTCCAGTCCGAGCAATTTCAGCCTCCGGGCAAAGTCACCGTCTTCACCTCCCCATCCTTCAAAATATTCATCATAACCGTTGATAGCAATAAAATCATCCCGATAGTAGGACATGTTGCATCCCAGTGCGATACCTTTGGGACGGTAATGGGGTGAGAGTAGCCGGCCTATGACCGGGAGATGCCATGCGTTGGTTCTTTTGCTCTCAATTCCCGGCGTAAACCAGTGAAGGGGTATTAAATTCCCGTCAGAACAAACCTTTGTCGTGAGTTCAAGTCCGAGGTTGCATCTTCCTCCTTTTAAAAAGCAGCCTCTTCGTGAGAATTTGACATGGTCATCAATGAAATTACGGTGAAGTATAAGGTCTCCGTCAATCTCAATGATATATTCCCCTTTTGCCGCTGCAACACTTTTGTTTCTCATCATGGCGAGTCGGAAACCTTTGTCTTCGTGCCACACATGAATCAGTGGAACCGGACTGATTTTCTGAAGCCGTGAAATTAGCTTGCGGGTGTCGTCAGTCGACCCGTCGTCACCGACGATTATTTCATCGGGAAGACGGCTCTGCCTGAATATGCTTAGCAGGCACAGATTGAGCGCCTCGGGGCGATTATAAGTAGATACTATTAGGGATGTTGTCATTTGTCGGGGTTGAATATTTAGCGGTTTAAAAGGTGTTATTGAAAATATCTGATTCGTAATCCGCTGATTATAACGGATATTCTTTGGCGCAATGTCTTTCTGCGTTTCCATGAGGCGACATAGTGATGAATACACACCGTGTTGTCTGTAACAGTGACTTCCCCGCTAAACCAGTTTTTGGCGCAGAAATATTCAGTGGGGAATATGGTCGGCCTTTCATGTGTGGAAAGCTGCGGCAATATGATAGACGTCAGAATTTGGGTGTTGGGAGTGCGGTTAGGATGGCCCCACATATTTATAAAATGTCGGCTCTTATAGTATTCCATAAATAATTTCAGCCATTTCGCATCCTTTACGGCACCGATAACTCCCATGCCTATACCGTCATGTTCCTCGCAGACGAAAGACTCATATTTTAGAAATGAATCAAACGAAGAGAGAACCTCTACATCCGTGTCAAGATACACACCTCCATGAGTAAGCAGCACATGGATGCGACACACGTCAGATACATGCGCGTAATTGGCTGTCAGATATGCTTCTCGCGAATAGACACACATGTTGACATCAAAGTTTGTCTCATTCCATTCGATTATTTTATAGTCGGGATTATGATTACGCCATGTTTCCAGCAGACGCAGGAAATCTTTGGGCTTTTCTTTCGGACCAAACCAGCTGTAATGAATTGTTTTGGGAATCATGACTATGATTGTTTCGTGCGCTCGATGACTTTCGACATTAACATTATCTGATATATGGCCGCCATATAGCTTTTCACAATGCCGCGATTGCCGTCTTTAAACCCTTTGCCGATTAAATATTGTTTTAAGAAAAACCACATGGGACGTGTGAACAGTTTTATAAAATTATAGCTTTTGTTCCGGCGCTTTTCGACTTCGTAGTCTGAATAGACGTTCATCTTGTCTATGCGTCGGGCAATCGATAGGTCGTCAAGATGAAGGAGGCTCAGATTGTCTTTATTCGGGGCATTGAAGACGGGGCCGTCGATTTTAGGACGGGAATGAATAGTTTCGGGCCAAGTTACCCTGTCTCGCTGAAAAAAGCGAAGTTGATAATCGGGCGTTCCGTTGGAAAACTTTCCCATGAACATGTTTTTACGCGCAATAGCGAGCGCGCCGTTGAACGTCCCGTCTTTTATTCGCTCGTAAAGATACTCTTTCAGTGGTTCAGGGACAAGCTCGTCGGCATCGACAACAAGGACCCATTTATGGGATGCCGATTTTATCGCAAAATTGCGTGCGGGTTCACATATCTGATTGTCTCCTTTGGGAAACGTTACGATTTTGCATCCATAGCGCGTGGCGATTTCGATTGTCCCGTCAGTACTCTCCATGTCACAGACTAAGATTTCATCAAAGCCTTTGAGATGATTGAGAACTTTTTCAA
The DNA here is from genome assembly GCA_947176615.1 of uncultured Porphyromonadaceae bacterium. Classification (GTDB taxonomy): domain Bacteria; phylum Bacteroidota; class Bacteroidia; order Bacteroidales; family Muribaculaceae; genus Duncaniella. The sequence goes on along the minus strand of CAMWRO010000106.1, from coordinate 4,062 downwards.
GATGTTCAGCCGCATTATAGGTGTTGATAACCACAGAGATTTTTTCGCTCATATTTGCAGATGTCAATATGCCGGTAAGATTATGAAGTGATTGTCCCTGCAATACCGGCATTGTCAGCCGATGGCTTAATTATATCAACACTGTTGGAAACAAGCGTGACACACATATAATACTTAAAAAATCTTGTCATGTGTTTTTTTGTGTCGCCTCCATCCCCGAATTGACCTTATGTTGTTATACAAAAAAAGCGTAGGATGATGTTCTTGTTTATCTCCAAGAGGCATCGCCAAACGCCCAGTAACAAATAAACAGTCCACTCCCACGCCATATCGAATATCGATGTCCCCTTGTCGGGGAGTGGATATGCGACAAGCATGAGCGTTCATTGACTGCTTTAATCCCTGTTACTTTGAAATTGGCGATTTCCTTGGAAGGATAAAGCATGAAACGCTTTTGATAAAAAATGATGACAAGAACGGGCCACCGCTGTGGCTGTCAATGTCGAGCGCAAAGGTAATAATAAAAATCGGATATATTTTGAAAAAATACGGTTGAATTTTTGTCGCGCGACAAAAATTCAACCGTATTATAGCGTAGATTCTGTGGTGTTATTCGTATCTCATCAGCTCGGCGAGGGCGAGGTGATAGTTATAGAGAGCGTCGAGATAGGAACGACGGGCCTGTCGGAAGTAGTTTTCCTCTTGGATGAAGGTGAGCATCGAAATCTGCCCTCCGTCAAGTGCTTTGCGCAGCAGGGTGAGGTTGTCGTCGGTCTCAACGACGGGGCGGTAGGCGTCGGCTGTCTTTTTTGCCGCCAAGGCGCGGGCGCGGGCCGATGTGAACTGCGCGACACGTTGCGACACGAGCATGTCGTTGTCATATCTGAGGCTCGTGGCGCTCCATTCGGCGGCTTTGGCCTTGTGGCGCGACGAAAAGAAGGGCAGGGAGACTCCTACGCTGAACCCGTTGAAATTCTCACCCATCTCGTTTTCATGAACGTAGCCCACTGAAAATCCCGGCAGGCGGCTGCGTCGTGCTGCCGTCGCAAGGGCATCGGCGGCCTCGCCCGAATGACGGTTGGCGGCGATAGCCGGGTCGTGGCTTGTGATATAGTCGGCTATGTCAGCGGGAGTCATCGCCATGACGGCAAGGTCAGGCTCGGGGTAAGATTCAACCGGCGTGCTGACCGGAATGCCGCCGTTGAGGGCGGTCAGAGAGGAGTTGAGCACGTCGAGTGTCGCACGGGCATTGTCAAGTTCTCCCTCGATGGTGATGCGCTCGATTTCGATTTTATTGTAGTCGAGGCGTGTCACCTCTCCCTGAAGCACTGCTTTGCGATAGAGATCGCTCAGTTGTGCGATGCCGTCATAGATGCTCTCAAGTGCGGCGATGTTCTGTCGCGTATTTACAATGTCGAGGAGCAGCAGGCGGGTTTCCATGCGGGTGTCGATTATGTCGCTTTGAACGAGGTAGTCCATCGCTGCCGAGGTCGATTTGACCGCCTTGGAGCGGGCGGCGTAGACCCCGGGCCAGTCAAATGACTGCGAAACCGAGATGTCCCATTTGTTGCCCGCTTCGGCCGGACCCCAGCGGTGGGAAAACTCCACTTCGGGGTCGGGCAGATTCCCTTCGGCACGCATCTCGTCGAGCGATGCCTGTGAGGTTGCCGCGCGAGATTTGAGCGCCGGGTTGTTGGCGGTCACTTCGTCAAGGATTTCGTTGAAGGAGTCGGCGTGCAGGGGTAGTGCCGTCCCTGAGATAAGTGCCGCTATGGCTATTGTGATAATAGTTTTCTTCATTTTTTCTGAGTGGCTTTTTCTCGTAGATAATAAACGAGCGGTACGACGAAGATGTTGAGTGCGGTCGATGTCAGCAACCCGCCGAGAATCACGATGGCAAGCGGCGACTGGATTTCGTTGCCGGGACGGTCGCCTGTAACGGCAAGCGGGATAAGGGCGAGAGCCGAGGTCAGGGCCGTCATCATAATGGGGTTGAGACGGTCGGCCGAGCCTCGCATGATACGCTCCATCAGTCCCACGCCCTCGTCGCGCAGGTGGTTGTAGCGCGACATGAGCAGCATGCCGTTGCGCGTGGTTATGCCGAGCAGCGATATGAAGCCGATGATAGCGGGAATATTCAGTTCGCCCGATGTGACGCGGAGCATCAGGATGCCTCCGATCATTGCAAGCGGCATGTTGAGCAGAATGATTAGCGGCTGTGACAGGTTGCGGTATTCGCTGTAAAGTAAAAGGAAAATAATGAACAGCGCGCCTGCCGAGGCGAGAGCGAGTGTGCGCGAAGCCTCGGCCTCGCTTTCAAACTGGCCGCCGTAGGTGACATAATACCCTTCGGGCATCTCGACTTCATCGGCAATCTCGCGCCGGATGTCGTTGACGACGCCGCGCAGGTCGCGGTCGGCGACATTGGCCGAGATAATGAGTCGGCGTGACACATTTTCGCGGTTGATGGTGTTGGGGCCTGTGGCCGATACAATATCGGCCACGCTGCTGAGCGGGATTTTCCCTTGGTTGGAGTCAATAGTGAGATTGGCTATTTTCTCCATCGTGTTTTTGCGGTCGTCGGCAAGACGCACGGTGATGTCGTAGGGCAGTCCGTTTTCATAGACCTGCGACACGACTTCGCCGGCGAGGGCGACATTGATGACCCGGGCAAATTCGGCCATCGGGATTCCATATTGGGCCAGCAGCTGTCTTCGCGGCCTGATGTCGAGCTGCGGGCGGTCAATCTGCTGCTCTATATTGGCATCGACCACTCCCGGAATATCGGAAATGACTCCCTTTATCTGATTTCCGACCCTGTAAAGTCGGTTGAGGTCGTCGCCAAAGAGCTTTATGGCAATCTGGGCCTCGGTGCCTGACAACATGGCATCGATACGGTGGGAGATAGGCTGTCCGATTTCGATATTGGCTCCCGGGATGGAGGCAAGTTTGTGGCGAAGTTCGGCCACGACCTCTGACCGGTTGCGACCCTTGTCGAGAACGTAGGGGGCCTCGATTTCCGATACATTCACACCCAGCGAGTGCTCGTCGAGCTCGGCTCGGCCGGTCTTGCGGGCCACGGTCCGCACCTCGGGGACCGAGAGAATAATCTTCTCGGCCTCGCGTCCCACCTTGTCGCTCTCGTCAAGCGATATGCCCGGCAGGGTGGAGACATTGATTGTAAATGATCCTTCGTTGAATGACGGCAGGAAGCTGCGGCCAAGGGTAAAGAACACTCCCAGTGCAATCAAAAACAGCACGGCCGTGCCGCCGAGAATCGCTTTGCTGTGGGCAAAACTGCCGGAGAGGGCACGCGAGTAGGCCCCTTTGAGTTTGCGGGCCACCCATGACTCGCGTCCCGATTCCTTGTCGGCCTTCTTCCCTCCGAGCAGATAGCTGCACAGGACGGGGGTGACTGTCAGGGCCACTATTGTCGAGGCAATCAGGGCGACAATAAAGGATATGCCGAGCGGGATGAGCATACGGCCCTCGATGCCGGTGAGGAAAAACAGCGGCATAAAGCTGGCCATGATGATGAGCGATGAGTTGAAAATGGGGAGACGCACCTCCTTGGATGCCTCAAAGACAACACTGATGGTGGAGCGGCGCCGGTCGGCAGGGAGCAGCCGGTTTTCCCGCAGCCGTTTATATACATTTTCCACATCGACAATCGCGTCATCGACAAGGGAGCCGATTGCAATCGCGATGCCGCCGAGACTCATGGTGTTGATGGTCAACCCGAGCGCGTGGAGCACCAGCACGGTCACAATGATGGAAAGGGGGAGTGCGACGAGAGAGATGAGGGTCGTGCGCACGTTCATGAGGAAGAAAAACAGCACGACAATGACAAGCAAAGCGCCGATAAAGAGCGATTCCTGAAGATTGGAAATCGAATTGTCGATAAAATCGGCCTGCTTGAAAATATCGGTCTTCACCGTCACATCGGCCGGGAGAGAGGGGGCCATCTGTGTGAGGTCGTCTTCAATTTTTTTCGTAAGGTCGATGGTTCCCACTGCCGGCTGCTTGGTTACCGTGAGCAGCACTGCCGGATGAGCATCGACC
>CAMWRO010000105.1 GCA_947176615.1 uncultured Porphyromonadaceae bacterium | reverse complement strand
GGTGATGACGAGGTCCTGATAGGAGGGGCGTTCCATGAATGCCTCGATGCCAAATTCCCACCCGATCGACGAGATGCAGGCCGAATAGAGGAAGGATTGCCAGAAGTTGAACCCGCAGGAGCGGGCCGACATGAAATAGGCTGCGCCGGCATAGGGGTGGAGCACATAGTTGAACACAGGGTTGTCGTGGTCCCACTCGGGGCCGCGCTTGAACACGTTTCGGAACCACCGCGTGAAGGGGGGTACTTTCTGAATGGCGGCGCGGTTCCACGTCGTGGCATCCTCGGGAAGGCATTCAAGCACGAGGAGTGTTGATACAAATGCGCCGCTCAGCACGGCGGTGTTGACCCACATGCGGTGCCATTGCGGCATGCTCAACCGGCGTGAATAGGGGAAGGCATACAATGACGGGGTGGCTTTGAGGTCGGCCATCGGGGTGCGCATCTGATAGCGCGGGATGACGGGAAGAAGGATTTCGGATGAATCATTGCTGACGGCTGACCCGTCGGTTTCGATAATCGTGACCGAGAGTGAGTCGGCGGTCTCGACGGCGGCTTTGAGCCGAGGGCAGAACATCGTCACGGATACCATGACGGCTGCCAATGCTTTATAAAATCGACTCTGTACCATAGTGAAAAATAGTTGAAAACAGTTGAAATATGAAACGTTATCTCTCTGCATTTAGAACAACATTCTCCTGCAAAAAGAAAATTAAGCAGTGTTAAATACTGTTTGATGTGGAATTTTTGCGATAAAAAGGTTAATTTTGCCAAACCAACAAAAAAACAGTGCTATCATGGAGACAACACAGACATATATCAGGGACCTGATGGATTTTCTCGACAGCAGTCCTGTCAATTTTCTTGCAGCAGCAACCGTGGCCGCGCGCCTTGACGACGCCGGGTTTACACGGCTTGAGCAGTCGGCGAAATGGTCGCTTGAACCGGGCGGCAAATATTATGTGGTAAAAAATTCGAGCGCGGTTTTCGCTTTTGTCACCGGAAACAATCCTACTGCCGGATTTCATATCGTCTCGGCCCACAGCGACTCGCCTTGTTTCCGTATAAAGCCGAATGCCGGGATGGTGGCCGACGGCGGCATCGTAAAGCTCAATGTCGAGGTCTATGGCGGCCCGATAATGTACACATGGTTTGACCGTCCGTTGTCAATCGCGGGGCGTGTCATGCTGCGCGGGGCGTCGCCGATGTCGCCCGAGACGCGTCTTGTGCATTTCCGCCGCCCGCTGCTGACCATTCCCCATCTTGCCATCCATTTCAACCGCGCTGTCAACGAGGGAAACCCGCTTTCAAAGCAGAAGGATATGCTGCCGGTCATCGCGATGGTGAAAGAGATGACCGAGGCCGACGGGTTGCTCGTCAGGATGCTTGCCGAATATCTGTCGTGTGACATCAATGACATCATAGACTTTGACCTGTCGCTCTATGACACGACCCCGGCCTGCCTTGTCGGGGCGCACGACGAATTTATCACCTCGGGACGGCTCGACGACCTGTCGATGGTTCACGCCGCGATGACAGCGTTGCTTGAAAGCGAGAATAAGAGCCTGACCCGCGTCATGGCGATATTTGACAACGAGGAGACCGGGTCGGGGACAAAGCAAGGAGCGGCCTCGCCTGTTCTGAAAGACCTCTTGCGCCGCATCACCGTGGCGCTCGGAGGTGGTGAGGAGGAATATTTCCGTGCCGTCGCCAACTCGTTCATGGTGTCGGCTGACAATGCCCATGCCTTCCATCCCAACTACGGGGAGAAATATGACCCGACGAATCATCCCGTTCCCAACGGCGGCCCGGTAATCAAAATCAACGCCAACTGCAAGTATATGACCGATGCCGACTCGGCTGCCGTGTTCCGTTTGATTTGTGAACAGGCTGGAGTGCCGTGCCAGTATTTTGTCAACCACAGCGATGTGGCGGGCGGCTCGACCCTCGGCAACATACTGACCTCGCAGATTGACTTGCGCGGTGTCGACATGGGTGCCGCCATATGGGCGATGCACTCGGTCAGGGAAACCGCGGGCGCGGCCGATCACGCGATGATAATCGCGGCCTTCAAGGAGTTTTATTCCTCGGGTTCAGGGAGCTTTTTCTCGCGATAAATCGCGAGGCTTGGACAAACCTGTCGGATGCCTGTTTTTTCTTTTCTCGTGATAAACCGCGAGCTATCGGATGCCTGTTTTCATTTTTGGCGGCAGGACGCGGTCGGGGTCATCCTCCAGTCCCTCGGGCACTTTGGGCCACTCGAATCTTGGCAGACCCTTCACGGGGATGCACAGGTAGCCGCGGCTGTCTAACGAAAAGTCGGTCAGGGGGATTGGCTCGATAGGGGAGCCGGGCGTAAATTTGCGTTCCGGTTCCTTGGCTGCGGTTTCCTCAGCCGGCTTTTCCTCGGCCGGGTTTTCCCCATCCGGCTGCTTGTCACGGTTTTTGCGCCGTGCAGCCGCTGCCCGCGCCGTGGCTGCACGGCGCACAGCTTTTTCCATCAGGGGGAGATAGTGCTCAAAAACCGGCATTATCCGGCTGTTGACATCCCCGACCGTGCCGGTTACAAGGAAATAGATAACGGCATTCATTATTTCGGCCGACTCGGGGCACGGCTCGACATTGGACAGGAGGTAGGCATACATGTTTATGAACTTGCGGAAAGCGCGGTCAGATACGGCGCATTTGTAGGTCGGATAGGGAGGATTGTCGTGTTTCATACTGATTGTTGTTTTGGATTGTTTTCCGCAAAGGTAATGCATCGGACCGCGCCTTGTAATGCGATAATGTCGCTTTGTTTTTTTTCTCGCGATAAATCAAGAGGCTTGGACAAACATATTGAGTGTCTGTTATAATGGGAATGCTTTCATTTATTTCGTTTTCTTTTGTGATTTAGTCTAAATTTTGAGTTATTCCTTTGGTGAATTAAGTTTTTTATGTTAATTTTGACGCGAAATGTTAAACGGCTCAAAACTTGTTTTATAAAATTCACAACAATTAGCGATTAGAGTTGTTAACATAATAAAGCAAAGATTATTGATAGTCTCCGCGCTTGTCGCGCAAGATAAAAAACAGATATGAAAAAGTCAACTATTTGGTTTCTTACTATTATCATGGCCTTGACGTTCACAGGGTTGCTTTATGTGCAGATAGTGTACATAAAGAATATGATAAAGATGCGTGACGACCAGTTTGCCGAGGGAGTCAAGCGCAGCCTCTATGCTGTGACGACGCGTCTGGAGCAGGATGAGACCAAGCATTTTCTCGAAGAAGATATGGCCCACATGGAGACCCGGTTCTATCCGCGGGCCAATGCCGACGGTTCGCTTGACCTGAAATATAATTTCACGACCGCCGACGGCATACATTATGATATTACGCAGAAAGGAAATATTGAACGTCACACTGACAAATATACCTCGATGCGCGACATCGTGCGCGGCCAGTATCTGTATCAGAAGGGGCTGCTCGACGAGGTCATACTGAACATCATAAACCAGTCGAGCAACCGCCCGATAGGAGAGAGGGCCGACTCGGCCACCGTTGCGTCATATCTGCGCAGCGAGTTTGCCAGCAACGGACTTGACCTGCCGTTTGAGTTTGCAATCGTCAACCGTGTGGGTGCGGTCCTTTATCACACGGCGGGGTATAACCCGGCCGAGGCGGGCGGCAACAACATGTTTGTGCAGACGCTGTTTCCTAATGACCCTAAGAACAAGATGAACTATATAAAGGTATACTTCCCCACCAAGAACAAGTATATCTCCAGTTCGGTGAGGTTCATGATACCGTCGTTTATCTTCACGTTCATCCTGCTGGTGACATTTGTCTTCACCATCATTCTCGCTTTCCGCCAGAAGAAGCTGACCGAGATGAAAAACGACTTCATCAACAACATGACCCACGAGTTCAAGACCCCGATTTCGACGATTTCGCTTGCCGCTCAGATGCTCAACGACTCGTCGGTGCTGAAATCGCCCACGATGCTGAGCCACATCTCCACGGTCATCAACGACGAGACCAAGCGGTTGCGTTTCCAAGTCGAGAAGGTGTTGCAGATGTCGATGTTTGACCGTCAGAAGGCCACGCTTAAACTTCAGGATGTCGATGCCAACGTGCTGATAGCCAATATCACCAATACGTTCAAGCTGAAAGTTGAGAAGTATGGCGGCCGCATAATGGCGGTGCTGGGCGCACAGGACTCGACTGTCAACGTCGACGAAATGCATTTCACCAATGTCATTTTCAACCTCCTTGACAACGCCGTGAAATACCGCCGGGAGGATGAGCCGCTTGAGCTGAAAGTCGAGACACGCAACGTGACCTCCCACGGCAAGGAGCGCATCGAGATTGCGATAAGGGACAACGGAATCGGAATCCGCAAGGATGACTTGAAAAAGATATTTGAAAAATTCTATCGTGTTTCAACCGGCAACCGCCATGATGTCAAGGGATTCGGCCTCGGTCTTGCCTATGTGCGCAAGATGGTCGGGGAGCTTGGCGGCGAGATTTCGGTTGAGAGCGAGCTTAATGTAGGAACGAAATTTATAATAACATTGCCAATAACTAAAAACTGAAAAATTATGGAAGAACGTTTGCGCATACTGCTGTGCGAAGATGACGAGAATCTCGGCATGTTGCTTCGCGAATACCTGCAGGCCAAGGGGTTCAACGCTGACCTCTTTGCCGATGGTGAAAGTGGCTACAAGGCATTTCTCAAAGGTAAGTATGACCTTTGCGTCCTCGACGTGATGATGCCTAAGAAAGATGGCTTCGCACTCGCTCAAGAGATCCGCACCGTCAACTCTGAAGTGCCCATTATCTTCCTGACCGCCAAGTCGCTTAAAGAAGATATTCTTGAAGGATTCAAGATCGGTGCCGACGATTATATCACCAAGCCGTTTTCGATGGAGGAACTCGTGTTCCGTATCGAGGCCATCCTTCGCCGTGTGAAAGGCAAGAAGGGCAAGGAAATCACCATGTACAAGATAGGCAAGTTTACATTTGACACTCAGAAACAGGTGCTGATGATTGATGACATAATCACCAAGCTCACCACCAAGGAGTCAGAGTTGCTCAGCCTGCTTTGTGCGCATGTCAACGAGATTCTTGAGCGTAACTTCGCCCTCAAGACAATCTGGATTGACGACAACTACTTCAACGCCCGCTCGATGGATGTCTATATCACCAAGCTGCGCAAGCACTTGAAAGATGATCCGTCAATCGAGATTATCAACATCCACGGCAAGGGTTACAAGCTCATCGCCCCCGAGGTCGAGGCCACCCGTTAAAACCACTGCCCCGCGCAGGCGGTTGAAATTCAGCATTCCCGACATTCCGGTGCCGGGAATGCTGCTATTCTTGTATTTTGGTAAATAATTATGGAATATTGGCACGTTGTGATTGCCGCCGATATTGTTATTTTGCATGATGAAAAAAATTGTAACAATATTAGCAACAGTCCTATTGACGACCAATATTATGGCACAACAGATTATCGAGAATCGCTTTCGGAGCGGAGTGAAGAAAGAAATCGTTCAGACGGCGGGCCGTCAGCAACTCGGCGAATTTGCTCCCGAGTTTGCGCATCTCAATGATGACATATTGTTTGGCGAAGTGTGGAGCCGCAACGACCTGCTTTCGCTCCGCGACCGCAGCCTCGTGACAATCACGTCGCTCATATCTCAGGGAATCACTGACAATTCACTGTCATATCATCTGCTGACGGCTAAAAACAACGGTATTACCCGGGTTGAAATCGCCGAGATTATCACCCACATCGCGTTTTATGCCGGATGGCCCAAGGCGTGGGCGGCGTTCAATATCGCCAAGACCGTGTGGGCCGACGATGTAGAGGGTAATGACGCCAAGGCCGAGTATCAGCGGAGTATCTTCTTCCCTGTCGGCGAGCCTAACACCGCATTTGCCGAATATTTTGTCGGGAACAGTTATCTTGCCCCCGTTTCAACGGAACAGGTGCCGATGTTCAACGTGACGTTTGAACCCCGCTGCCGCAACAACTGGCACATCCATCGTGCCACCGCGGGCGGCGGTCAGATGCTTGTCGGTGTCGGCGGCCGCGGATGGTATCAGGAAGAAGGGAAACCTGCAAGGGAGATTCTTCCGGGAACCGTGATCCATATTCCCGCCAATGTCAAGCACTGGCACGGCGCTGCGGCCGACAGCTGGTTCTCGCATCTTGCCTTTGAGGTGCCGGGCGAAAACACGGGCAACGAGTGGCTTGAGCCGGTGACCGACGAGGAATATGACAAGCTATCCCAATAAATAACTTCTCTAATTATCTTGCAATGAAAGATTTCAAATATCTCACCCCGACCGAGGTGGTATTCGGGCGCGATTCCGAATCGCAGATAGCCACGCTCGTGAAGAAATATAACGGAAACAAAGTCCTCATCCATTATGGCGGCCGCACTGCCGAGCGTTCAGGTCTTCTTGACCAAGTGCGCAATCAGCTCGATGCCGCGGGAATCGCCAATGTGAGCTTGGGCGGTGTCGTGCCCAATCCCCGCCTTTCTAAAGTTTATGAAGGAATCGACCTGTGCCGCAAAGAGGGTGTCGATTTCATTCTCGCCGTCGGTGGTGGCAGCGTTATTGACTCGGCCAAGGCGATTGCCTACGGTCTTGCCTACGACGGCGATGTGTGGGATTTCTTTTCAGGAAAAGTTACGGCCAAGGAATGTTACCCTGTCGGCGTGGTTCTGACCATCCCTGCCGCAGGCAGCGAGATGAGCAACGGCACTGTTATCACCAAGGAGGATGGCGAGTTGAAACGGGCCTATGACGATGACCTGTGCCGCCCCCGATTCGCGGTAATGAACCCCGAGCGCACATTCACTCTTCCGGCCTATCAGACAGCCTGCGGCGTAGTGGATATAATGATGCACACGATGGAGCGTTATTTCTCCCACGATGCCGACATGGCCCTTACCGACGAGATTTCAGAAGGATTGCTGCGCACGGTGCGTGACAGCGCGTTCAAAGTGCTGGCTGATTCCTGCGATTACCGTAGCCGCGCACAGATTATGTGGGCCGGCAGTCTCGCCCATAACGGCCTGACGGGATGCGGTCTGACAAGCGATTGGTCCACTCACTTGCTTGAGCATGAACTGAGTGCGATTTTTGACGTGGCCCACGGCGCGGGACTTGCCTCACTCTGGTGCAGCTGGGCGAGATATGTGTATAAGGAGAATGTCTCCCGTTTCGTCAGGTTTGCCGTGAACGTGATGGGTGTCACCAATGACTATACCGATCCCGAGGGCACTGCTCTTGCCGGAATCGCCGCGATGGAACGGTTCTATAGCGCATTGGGTATGCCGGTAAGCATCCGTGAGCTGATAGGCCGCGATATAACCGATGAGGAAATCGCTGAAATGGCGCGTAAATGCAGCTTTGACGGCACTACCCGAATCGGCCGGTTCAAGTCTCTCGGCAAAGAGGACATGGAGGCGATTTACCGCCTTGCCCGATAACCGGATTACATAAAGCATGAAAACGTCTGAGGCTGCCTGAAAGGAATTCACCTTCAGGCAGCCTCGCTTGTATCGTGTTGACTGTAGCTATCTGACGCGAATCATGTAGCCGAGGGTAATCTCGATTGACATGCCGCGCGAGGCGGAGAACACATCTTTCTTGGCCGCGTGGAAAATGTTGCCGAGTCCGTAGTAGAAACGCCCTTCGAGCATGAAGGAATGTTTCTGTTTCACGATAAATTCGATACCGGCTCCGGCCGAGATGCCGTAGTCAAACTTGTTTTCCACCTCCATGTTCAGCTGGTCGTTGGTGCGGTAGCCTTGGGGAAAATCGGGAACCGACTTGATGTCGGTGTAGTCAAAATTTGCCTTGGTGGAGCTTGACAGGAGATAGGAAAATTCGGGCCCGAGGTTAAAGAACCCCTTGAACTTGCGCGAGCCGAAGTAGATGTGGGTCAGTAGCGGAACCTGCACATAGGTCAGTGTGCGGGAATAGTTGAACTTGTCACTGTTTTCCTCGAAGTCCTCTTTCCATCCGCGCTGCTGGAGGTTGATTTCGCCTATAAGGCCGAAGTGGTTCTCCTCGGTGTAGCGGGCGGTCACGCCAATCATGTAGCCGTTCAGGAACTGCTGCTTGACCTCGGGGCTGAACGACATGCGCGACATGGTCGCACCAGCCTTTCCCCCGATGGCAAAGTTGGGGGAATACTGTCGCTGCGCCATTGCTGTCAGCGTAAGGAGCAGGGCGGTCAGTGATAAAAGCAGCTTTTTCATAGAACTGCGCGGTCAGTGTATCCGCTCGGGCGGAAAGTTACGATGTAAAGAACGTCGTTGAACATGCCGCCGTTGTCGGCCGAGACAAATTTGAAACCGTTCTGCACACCTCGATACGGGTCGGCTGACTTGAGGGAGTCATTTCCGGCGAGTCCCTTGATGAGGAACATGCCTGTGTCGTAGCCCATGAGTCCCTGACGCGGCATGGCGTTTTCCATTTCACCGCCAAACCATTTCTTGAACGTGTCTTCCACGGCGCGCGTCTCGATGTCCATCGGGTCAGTGTAGAACCGGGAGTAGACACGGGTGTTGAGGGCCTGCATGTTGGTCAGCGTCTCGCCGCGGAACGTAATCCATTCGGGGTAACCGAATACGGTGACGTTGGCAGGGTCGGGTAGGGTTTCTTTCCACGCTACGAGGGCGGGGAGGATGTTGTTGACATCGCGCTGTCGGCCGGAAGTGGACACAAATACATAT
>CAMWRO010000104.1 GCA_947176615.1 uncultured Porphyromonadaceae bacterium | reverse complement strand
GAGTTGTATTCTAAATAATCATTAAATTAAGATCCATGGCTATATTAGCATTCCAGAAACCCGACAAAGTCCTCATGTTGGAAGCCGACAACACTTTCGGTAAATTTGAGTTCAAGCCATTGGAACCGGGTTATGGCATCACAATCGGAAACGCCCTTCGCCGCATCCTGCTCTCCTCCCTCGAAGGTTTCGCCATCGCGACAATCCGCATCGACGGTGTCCGTCACGAGTTTGATACCATCCCCGGTGTAAAGGAAGATGTAACCAACATCATTCTTAACCTCAAAAAAGTCAACCTCAAGCAACTGGTTGAAGATACCGACAGCGAAAAGGCTACCATCACCGTTTCGGGTCAGGAAGAGTTCAAGGCCGGTGACATCGGCAAGGTTCTGACAGGGTTTGAAGTCCTCAACCCCGACCTTGTGATTTGTCATTTGGATCCCGGTGCCAGCTTCTCGATCGACATCACAATCAACAAGGGCCGTGGTTGGGTTCCCGCCGAGGAAAACCAAAACCCCAACGACGCGATTGACGTCCTTGCAATCGACTCAATCTACACCCCCATCAAGAATGTGAAGTACACAGTCGAGAATTTCCGCGTAGACCAAAAGACCGACTACGACAAACTCACTCTTGAGATTACCACCGACGGTTCTATCCTCCCCAAGGAAGCTCTTAAAGAAGCTGCCAAAATCCTTATCCACCACTTCATGCTTTTCAGCGACGAGAAAATTACCCTCGAAACTGACGAGACTGACGGTGAGGAAGAATTTGACGAGGAAATCCTCCACATGCGACAGCTGCTCAAGTCCAAGCTCGTCGACATGGACCTCTCGGTGCGTGCACTCAACTGCCTCAAGAGCGCCGAAGTGGAAACCCTTGGCGAACTCGTTGTCTTCAACAAGACCGACCTGCTCAAGTTCCGCAACTTCGGTAAAAAGTCGCTCACCGAGCTTGATGAGCTCCTCGCCAACCTGAACCTCTCGTTTGGTATGGATATTTCAAAATATAAACTTGACAAAGAGTAATTATAACGATGAGACATAATAAAAAATTCAACCATCTCAGCCGCAAAAAGGCACATCGCGACGCCCTTTTGGCCAACATGACGATTGCTCTGATCATGCGCAAGCGCATCTTCACCACTCTCGCCAAGGCCAAAGCCCTCCGTGTTTACGCCGAGCCGCTGATCAACCGTGCTAAAGACGACTCAATGTCCAACCGTCGTCTCGTCTTCAGCTACCTCCAGAACAAGGAGGCCGTTACTGAGCTTTTCCGCGAAATCGCTCAGAAGATTGCCGACCGTCCCGGTGGCTACACCCGCATCCTGAAGACCGGCAACCGTCTCGGTGACAACGCTTCGATGTGCTTCATCGAACTTGTTGACTACAACGAGAACATGCTCAAGGAAAAAGGTGCCAAGAAGGCCGGACGCACCCGTCGTTCACGCCGTTCTTCCAAGCCCGCAGCCGAGACTGCCGCTCCCGCAGCAGAAGCTCCCGCAGCAGAGGCTACCGAAGCACCCGCAGCTGAATAATCAAGGGATTACCCCTCACATAAAAACGACCGCCGCAAACCTTTACAGGCATTGCGGCGGTCGTTTTTTTATCCCTTTGATGCGCGGCCTTCAGGATGTCATGTCGCGCAGGATGTCAAGCGCGGCAGCGATAGTCGCCGGGGTGGCCGTGCGGTCTGTGAGAGGGCGTCCCGGAGCCTCCAGCAGGGTGAAATTGATGTCGCTTGAAGTCGCGTTCTTCTTGTCATGGCTCATAAGGTCTATGAGCCGGTCATAATCGTCACAGGTTATGGCGGGTAACGGCTGAACAGGCATCCCGAGTGACGATGCCGTGTAGGTCTCCTTCAAAAAGGCAGCCATCTCGTGCAGAGCCGATGACGGGAAACCAAGCTCGATATGCGATATTATCATCTCGGCAAGGAGGCCGTAGGCCACCGCATAGCCGTGGGGGAGGGGAGCATGGCATTCGTGGCTGAATGATTCAAGCGCGTGGCCCACTGTGTGGCCCAAGTTCAGGGCACGCCGCAGCCCTTTTTCACGGGGGTCCTCGTCAACAATGCGTTTCTTGACCATCACGCTGTCATGCAGCATCGAAAGCATCTCTGCGGCATCAATACGCGTCACATCGCTGCCAATCAGACGCCGGTATTCGCGCCCGTCGGTCAGCAGCGCGTGCTTTATCATCTCGGCGTAACCCGACAGCAGCTCGTGATGCGGCAGCGTGTCGAAAAAGCATGTCGAGATAATGACCGCGTCAGCAGGAGCAAAGACCCCTATCTCGTTTTTCAGACCGTGGAAATTTATGCCGGTTTTCCCTCCGACCGCGGCATCGACCGCGCCGAGCAGCGTGGTGGGCAGATTGATAAAACGCATCCCGCGCTTGAATGTCGACGCCGCCATGCCTCCGATGTCAGTTACCATACCTCCGCCGACGTTGACGGTCAGTGAACTGCGTGTCGCGCCGTTCTCGACAAGATGCGCCCAGATAGAGGCGAGTGTGTCAAGATTTTTCGCATCATCGCCCGGGGGGATGGTTATCACGTCGGCGGCAGCAGGCAGTCCGAGCCGTGGCACAACGAGCCGCGCCGTGTTCTCGTCGGCGACAACATGGATTGTAGCCGGAGCGGCATCCTTGACAAGGTCGCCGAGTGCCGTAGCGACATCATTGGTAAAGAGGAGGTTCTGTGACATTGCTTATCGGTCGATTTTTGTCATTATCAGGTCGTAGGTAAGAGCCGGAAGCGCGTTGGCAAATGCAGCCATCGAATCAAACACTATCGCGGCCCCCGCGTCTTCAAGAGTCTTGCGGGGTATCGGCCCGGTGGTAATCCCGACGGTAAACGCGCCTGCGCGGTCGCCGGCCTCGACCCCGAGCGGGGCATTCTCGACTACTATTGACTGCGACGGTGAGACACCCGCTATCTGCATGGCGCGGATATAAGGCTCGGGATGGGGCTTGCCGAGCTTGACATCGCGCGAGGTGACACGCATACCGGGAAGAAATGCGCCGGGATAGTCGCTGTCGAGGCGGTTGAGCAGCGTGTTCTGTCCCGACCCGGTCACGAGGACGCGCTTCATCCCGACGGCAGCCATGAAGTCAAGCATCTCGCGGGCTCCCGGCATCGGTTTGACGGGGGGCAGCTCCGCGAAATAGACCGTCTTGCGGTGATACAGTTCTTCGATTTCCTCGGGCGAGGCATCGCGTCCGTAGGCCCGGTTGAAAATCAGGTTGATGGTCGACGCTCCCGTGCGCCCTTCATAGAGGTAGAACTCGTCGCGGTCAGCCTCGATGCCAAGTTCGGTGACCATGCGGTGCCACGCCGCAGTGTGGCTTTTCATCGAGTCATAGAGGGTGCCGTCCATGTCAATCAATGCGGCGGCGGGATGCACTTGGGTGTAATGATGCCGCTGGAGAAAGCGGATGATGTCAGTGGAATACAGTCCGGAGTAGGTCATTTCTTCTTTCCTTTTTTTGATTTCTTGTTTTCAGCCGGAGCCACGGCGGTAGAGTCGGGGGCCGGAGGTGGCGGCAGCAGTCCCTCGTTGATGAAAATGAGGGAGTCGGCATGGGAAATTGTGTCCCCCTGCTCGCTGTCGGTCAGCATGGACGGGGTGACAGAAGTGCCGAGCTGCAGTGTCTCGACGCCGGCGTCACGCACACCGCGCCTGAAGATATTCTCGATGCGGTTGACAAGGTTGATGCGGGTCGTGTCGGCAATCGCCATTGTCAGTCCGGCCGATTTCTCGTTGAATTTCGCCTTGCCGAGGCGCACCTTGAACTTGTCCATGTTGCCCGACAGATTGATGCCGAACCGGAAGGGGAGGGGTGATTTAAGAACCGCCACATGGTAGTTGAAGTTCAGGGCCATGTCGTTGTTTCCCATCACGCCGAGCTTGTAACGGTCGATGTTGAACATGAAGGGGAACATTTCGAGGCGCGAGTCCTTGACAATCATCTCGACGTTCATGCTGTCAATCATGTTGTGTTGCTTGTCCTTGAACAGCAGCCATTTTGACACCGTGCGGAAAGTCTCGGCATCCATCAGCACGAGGCTGTCGCCCGAAATCTTGATGGCGGCCGACAGCGACGGGATGTCGATGTTCATCATCGAGTCGACGCGCGATGTCGCCGCGATGTCGGCGTTGATGACTCCCCTGATGTCGTTGAGCAGCGGCATGAGCGAGTCCACAGCCGGAATCAGCTTGGTAAAGCGGTCGATATAGAAGTCTTTTATCTTCAGTCCGAAAGCAAATCGCAGGTCTTCCTTGTCGGGGGCCGAGTAAAGAGCCGAGAGATCCATGCTCCCCACGTCGGTGCGGGCGCGCAGCGCGTGGAGGTTTATGGCGCCGTCAAGCACCATCAGCGACCCGGTCAGGTCGTGCAGCACGAGGTCGGAATACAGCACGTTGCGGGCGTTGATGTTGAGCAGCGCGTCGATGTTCATCGGCACGACGAGCGCGGCCGAGGCATCGGGGTCGGCCGCCTTCTCCACCGCCCTCTGCATGGCCGTCTCATCCTCGCTGTCGGGGATGACGATACTGCCTTTGGACGCCTTGTCAGAGAACGCCGCGCCGGCGAAGACAGCGGCTGCAAGCTGGTTGACATCGACCGTGTCGCTCTGCACGTCAAAGTAGATGTCAAGCGCGGCACCGCGGCGCGACGTCAGCGCGCGAGTGATATTGCCTATGGTACCGTTGATGAGAAAATCGCTTTTCCCCATGCGGTAGCGGGTATCGGTGATTGTGATGCTGTCAGTCGAGAACTGCATGTCGAGGTCGCTGATCATGTTGCGCACCGGGAAATAAGGTGTAAACACCCTTGCTCGCTCGGCTTTCAGCATGCCGCGGGCATTCCACCGCCTCAGCAGCTGCCTGATTGAGTTGTCAAGCTCGATGTCGAGATTTTCGCCGTGTTTCGAGGCGCGGGCCGAGTCGGTCCGGTGAGGGCGGTTGGCGCGGGCGATGCGCCGGGCCTCGGCATATACCGAGTCGGGCGACAGGTCGGGCCGGGCAGTCGAGATGGAGTCGATGCGGGCCTTCATGCGCTTGCCGATGCGCGGCGGAGCGGGGTGTACCGTGATACCCATGAACACTTTGGAGAGAGCCGCGCGGTTAAGCCTGTCGCCATATAGTGCCCGGCCCGCGTAAATGTCAAGATGAAGCCGTGGCAGCCGAGCGTTTCCGTTATAACGGCGCAGCGACGCACCGACGGTTATGTCGCGTAGCCTTATGCGTGTCGAGTCATCTTCGCTGCGCACGGTAAGCAGCTTGCCCGAGATGCGTCCTCCGATGGGGTTTATGACCGTGGAGTCAGATCCGGATGCCGTGTTCAGGCACCCTATCCCGGCTTTCCATTCCCGTCCGGCTATCTCCATGCCGGGAGTGAACACTGACAGGGTATCGACGTTGATAGCGGCTGTCAGCAGGGAGTCGGCTTTGATTTTTCCGCGGGTAAAGGAGTTGTCGGTTCCCAGTTTCAGCTCGGCGTGGCGGGTATATACTTTGGCCGAGGCATCGCGCATGGCCATGCTGAAATCTTTCAGCACAGCCTCGCCGGTCAGCTTTATGCGGTGGAAATCTTTGCGCGACAGATAGCTGCGGTGCAGGGCAAAACGGCTGTCGGCCCGGAGCTCGCCCCGCAGGGTGAAGGGAAGGCTGTCAGTAAGAATGCGCGGGAGGCGGCTGAGGCTGATGCCACCCTTGAAACTGCCCTCGGCGGCCGGGTCGCTCAACGGAGTCGTGATTCTGGCGTCGAGAGAGAATCCCACCCCTTCGCCTATCATGACGAGGTTGCCGATATTGAGGACCGACGAGTCGGGGTTCTTGCCGTCAATCGCGGCATCGGCTTCAAGAGCGAGGCGCGACAGCTTCAGGTTGTCATAGCTCGCGCTTGCCTCGGGTATTTTCAGCGTCACGGTTGCCGAGGGGATGCTGTCGGTACCGGGGCTGAACGGCTCGGTCAGCCGCACGGTGGCGGCGATTGACATGTCGGTTGTCACCTTGCCGAGCTCGCCGCGCATCGTCTCGGGAATCAGGGCCGTTACAGCGTCAAGGCGTGTCAGCGGCAGCTCAAAGTCGAGAGTTCTGATTGTCAGGGCATCGGTCATGTCGATTTCGGCCGAAGTGACCGTTGTCACATCTCCGATTCCCGCCTTGAAATCATCGAGGGTGAATGTCGCAGGTTCTTTGTGGTTCCACTTGATTTTGCCGCCGATGCCGAATCGCAGATTGTCGATTTCAATTGTGCCCAATCGGGCCGATGAGTGACCGTCGACGGTGAGGTTGTAGGCCGGAGCCGCCTCGCCATGCAGGCGGGTAGTGGTCAGCGTGACTGCAATATCGGTCGAGTCGGGAACCGACAGGTATCTGACCGGCATGTTGCCGATGATTTCAAATTTTCCAAACGAGAAATCGGGAACCGACAGCGGTTCTTCCGAGGTCGGCGCAGCTGCTTTGGGCGCGGGCGCGACAACGTTGTAGTTGGCACTCTCGGCGTTGACGCTTACAAGGTTGATGCGTGGGGAGTCGATTATTATGTCATAAAGGGAGATTCGCCCTATCGCCAGTTCGGGTATATTTATGGCGGCGTTGAAATGCTTGACGTTCAGCAGCGAGTCGGCCCATGCCGGGAGTTGCTCCTTCACGTCGGCAGGCAGTTGTCCGAGGCTGCGGCTGATGACCGACAGGTCACGCACATCGACTTCAAACCGTGGAAAAGTGGACCAGAAACTCAGCTCCACACGCCCTATCGAGACGTCGGCGTCGAGATACTTGTTGGCCTGCTCGGTGACAATCGGTGTCAGCCGCTCGGGTGAAAGATAGGATACAGCAATGGTCAGGGTAGCGAGCACCAGCAGGATGACCGCAGCCAATGAAATCAGCACCCATTTGACGATGCGTCTCCACAGGGGACGGCGGGGAGGTTGAGAGTCCATTTGTGAGAGTGGGTTTTAGTCGTTTTTGTTTCTTTCCCGGGCTGTGATGTGGAAACAGGGTTGTTTCCGTTCACATTTTACCCAGATTTTCCCTTCTTTGCGCATAGCGTAGAGCACTTCGGCCAATACTCCTTTCAGGTCATCTACGCTGCGGGGAATCTCGTCGGAATTGGCGATGAAGTTGGCGTAGGAAATATCGAAAGTCGTGCCGAGCTGGTGCACCGACGAGTCGATGGCGTTGGCGTTGCGGCGGCGCAGTTTTGCCACCGAGCGTGGCGTGCGCAGCAGGCTTGTCACCTTTATGCGGTAGTCGCCCCCTCCGCGGGCCGCGATTGTGTCGCGGAAGCGCTGCCCGATTTCGCGCAGCGTCACGGCCGCGTCGGGCACGAGGTAGGGACGCGAGAAGGTGAGGCGATCGATATAATACTCCTCACAAGTGGTGATTTTCACTATGTCGCGACCCATGTTCCAGTGGGAGCGGGTGTCAGTCAGCGGCTTGATGCCTATTTTCTCGGCTGCGGCTCGGTGGACGTGGTTGCTGTCGTTGAAAACCGTCCCCATGCTCTTGCCGAGATAGTTTACCTTCATCTTTATGGTCTTGGGAGGCATCGAGTCGAGGCATGCGAGATGGCGGCTGACGGTGTCAGTGTCGAGAAACGATGCCGACAGGGTGGAGTCGTCGGACTGTGTTTCGACCGGAACAATCTCGTAATCGTCGTTTTTTTCCGAGCCGCTCCCTCCCGAGCACACAAGAATCAGCATGATGATGAACAGAATCGGGGGCAAGAGGACTTTGGCCGTCTTGCGGGGGCTGAATTTTCGACGCATCGTTCAGTTTACAGGTTTATCCCGGCAAAGGCGAGGGCCTCGGCGCGCTCGCGGCAAGTGCCGCAAGTGCCGCAGTGGGTCTCGCCGCCGCGGTAGCATGAATAAGTGTGGTTATAATCTACTCCGAGATTCTTTCCGCGCAGGGCGATTTCACCTTTGGTCAGACCGGTGTAGGGGGCGAAAAGCTCGATGTTCTCGTAGGTTCCGGCGGCAATCGCGTCGCCCATCGCCTTGATGAAACCGGGGCGGCAGTCGGGATAGATGGAGTGGTCTCCCGCATGGTTGGCAATCATTACCTTTTTCAGTCCCATGCTCTCGGCGAGACCTGCCGCGGCAGCAAGCATTATGCCGTTGCGGAAAGGCACGACGGTTGATTTCATGTTTTCCTCGTCATAGTTCCCCTCGGGGATGGCCTCGCCACCGTCGAGCAGCGAGCTTTTAAAGTTGCGGCCGATGAATCCGAGGTCGATTTCAATCAGTTTTATACCGAGTAACCCGCAGTTGTATCGGGCGCATTCCACTTCGCGGCTGTCATGATTGGCGCCATAGTGGCAGTAGACAGCGGCGGCGATAGAGTCACGGTATTCGTGTAGCATGGTTGTCGAGTCCATTCCGCCCGACAGTACAAGCAGGGAGTCCATTATGTTGTGTATAATATTCAGAATGAGTCAATGAATGATGCGGCGAGACGCTGTTTTACCAAGTCCTGATGGTCAGCGTCGCCGTAATTGGCAAACGGGTGGATGGCTATGCCGCCGCGGGGGGTGAAAATCCCCTTGACTTCGATATACCGGGGGTCCATCAGCTTCACGAGGTCTTTCATGATGATGTTGACGCAGTCCTCGTGAAAATCACCGTGGTTGCGGAAGCTGAAAAGATATAGCTTGAGGCTCTTGCTCTCGACCATGCGCTCGCGCGGGATGTAGGAGATGAGTATCCGTGCAAAGTCGGGTTGTCCGGTCTTGGGGCAG
>CAMWRO010000103.1 GCA_947176615.1 uncultured Porphyromonadaceae bacterium | reverse complement strand
CCTTGTGGATGAGGTAGGTCATGGTGTCCATCGGGTTGGAGATGCAGATGATGATTGCATCGGGAGAATACTTGAGCAGGTTCTCGGTAACCGATTTAACGATGCCGGCGTTTACGCCGATGAGTTCCTCGCGGGTCATGCCGGGCTTGCGGGGAATACCTGAAGTGATGACAACCACGTCGCTACCGGCGGTGGCTTCGTAGTCATTGGTAACGCCTGTCAGACGGGTGTTGAGGCCGAGGATATTGGCAGTCTGCATGATATCCATTGCCTTGCCTTCTGACACGCCTTCCTTGATGTCGAGAAGGACAACTTCGTCGGCCACACCGGTGGTGACCATAACATTTGCACATGTTGCGCCTACATTACCGGCGCCTACAACTGTAACCTTTGACATAGTTGATAATTGATTAGTTTGTATTGTGTTGATGATTATTAAAACACTTCTTGTATGTTCACAATGCAAAGTTAATAAAATAATCGACACGAGGGCGGTTTTAACGATTTTTTGTGCCGTCAGTCGATGATACTCTTTAAGAAGCCGGTCAGTTCGGCCGCCATTTTGTCGGCCTGTCGGCGCGAGGGGTGCCAGTCGGCCCCGTAGCCGAGGGTGCCGTCCTGAGGTGTCATGTCGAAACGGTAGATTCCCGAGTCGCCCTGAGCGCGGGCGTCGCCGGCGATAGAGTCGAGCATGGTTTTGACATCTTCGAGGGCCTTTCCTTGCAGCATGGAGCCTGTCAGAAGGACAATCCGTGCATCGGGATAAACTTTGCGGATGCGGCTTACCATGTCGCGGTAGGCGGCGGTCATCAGTTCTGTGTCATAGTTGTCGAGGCTCGTGTCGTTGGTCCCGAGGTTGAGGCAGACGATGTCGGGGGTGAAACGGGAGAAATCCCATTGCGGGTCAGGACGGTCATAGAGAGTGCGGCCATAGATGTCGCGCATCGTCATTTCGTCATTTCCCTCGCGGGAGCCGTTGTAATTGCGGTAGACACCGATTCCCGAGCGGGCCACGACATTGTAGTCGGCATTGAGGTTGCGGGCGGTCTGCGCGGCATAGGTGTAATAGTGGTTTTCGGTGTCGTAGGTGAAATGTTCCTCGGGGTCGTCGGTATCGAGACCGTAACCGCAGGTGATTGAGTTGCCGATGAACTCGATTTTCAGTTTCTTTTCGTCGGGACGGCGTGTCAGGCGGCCTCCGTCGGCAAGGTAAAATCCGCGGAATGCGGGATGGTTGTCATGTCCCTCCATAGCGTAGGAGACGCGCAGGCGGTGTTCGCCGTCGGTAAGGCTGTCGGCGAGACACACGATGGAGTCATTTTCACCGACGGATATTTTGAATGGCGCGCGGTCGTCGATTTCGACCATGAACGAGCCCGCGCCGGGAGTAGTGGCCATTGTTACCGCGGGGGCGTCGAAACATATTTCGGCAGCCACGCCGGGGAATGTGAAAGCCAGCGAGGTGGTGTCGGTCATGTCGATGCGTCCCGAGTAGGCGATTTTGGGGTCAGTGGGAGATATGAAGGTATCGTTTTTGTGACATGCTGAGAGTGTCAGCGCCGCCACTGCGGCAAAAAGCAGAAGTCTTTTCATGATAGGGTTGTTAGTGAAATAAAAAAATCACAGCGGTATCAGGATGGTCCCGCTGTGAATATCAGGTGAGTAATTTATACAGGATTATTCTTCAGAGAGAACCGAAGGCGCGTTATAGACGCGTGCGCCGAGTTCTTGGTTGAGCATGTAGAGGCCCATGCCGTTGCCCTGAATCATTTTGAATTTGTCGATGAGGGTGCGGGCGTTGTCTTCTTCCTCGACCTGTTCCGAGACAAACCAGTTGAGGCGGTCGCGGGTTGCGTAGTCGTGTTCCTCCTCGGCCAAGGCGTAGAGGTTGTTTATCATTGCCGTAACTTTCTGCTCGTGGGCGAGAGTTGCTTCAAATGCTGCCAAGGGAGATTCCCATGAAGTGTCGACAGCGTCGATGGCTTTGAGCTCTACGCGGCCTCCGCGCTGGTTGACGTAGTTCATGAAGATAGTGGCGTGGTCCTGTTCTTCCTTGAACTGGATTTTAAACCAGTTGGCTACTCCCGAGAGACCTTCGGCCTCAAAGTGCATGCCCATCGACAGGTAAAGGTAGGCACTCCATAACTCGGCGTTAATCTGCTGATTAAGCGCGTCTTGCAGCTTGTTGCTTAACATGATTGTGGTTGCTTTAAGTGATTAAAATGTTTCAATGGTACAAATGTACAGAAAAAACACTTATATATGTATAATGTTCGGCTCAAAATTTTCTCATTTCAAGGAGATAAAAATTATCTGCAAAAATTTTTATTATGTTTTATAACATAGTTCAAAAACATTTTGTAACTTTGCAGCGTTGTTAAGACAAGTAGAAAAGATACACAGTTTTAGGTTTTACTATATTAATGTTTTAGGTTTATTAAATTTTTTGTGTTATGCATGATTTATTGAAAAAAGCGGCAAAGTGGTATAAGACTACCAGCTATTGCCTTGCAAGCGCCGAGGTTTACCTTCACGAGGCCAACCGTAAATAAGGCGGCTTGAAATTAAAAGCAGTTAAAAATCAGATGCGTTCCTTATTGTTAAGGGGCGTTTTTTTATGTCGAGACGGTTGTGGGGAATATCGGTTTTCATTATTTTTGCAAGAAAAACATCATAATTAGAACATCCGCTAACGGTTATGAAATTCAGAAAATGTGGTGAGAGCGGGGTGTTTCTGCCCGAAATCTCGCTTGGAATGTGGCATAATTTCGGTGACAGGGATGATGCCGCCGTGGCTCGTGACATGATTCTCGCGGCTTGGGAAAACGGTATCTGTCACTTTGACCTTGCCAATAACTACGGTCCTTCACCCGGCAGTGCCGAGGTGACCTTCGGGCGTGTCTTGAAAAGCGACCTCGCCTCCCATCGCGACGAGATGTTTGTCTCGTCCAAGGCCGGACACGAGATGTGGCCCGGGGTTTATGGCGACGGCTCGTCGCGCAAGAATCTGATTGCGTCGTGCAACGCGAGTCTGCGCCGCACCGGTCTCGAATATTTCGATGTGTTTTACAGCCACCGTTATGACGGAGTGACCCCTGTCGAGGAAACGATGCAGGCGTTGATTGACATCGTGCGCAGCGGCAAGGCCCTCTATGCCGGAATCTCGAAATATCCGCCGCGCGAGCAGCAGATTGCCTGTGACATCCTGCGCGAGGCGCGGGTGCCGTGTCTTGTCGGCCAGTATCGCGCATCGATTTTTGACACGGATGCCATCCGTGAGAATTTTCCGGTCGCCGCGGCCAACGGCAGCGGAATCGTGTGTTTCTCACCGCTCGCGCAGGGCCTGCTGACCGACAAGTATCTCAACGGCATCCCGGCTCACAGTCGTGCCGCCAACCCTGACGGCTATCTGAAATGCAGCGACGTGACCCCCGCGAGGGTCGAGGCTGCCCGCAGGTTGGGCGAGATTGCCGCAAGGCGAGGCGAGTCGCTTGCCTCGATGTCGATAGCATGGCTGCTTGCCGACAAGAGGGTCACGTCGGTAATCATCGGCGCGTCATCGGTCAATCAGTTGCTTTCCAACCTGAAATCGCTTGAATCGCCCGCGTTTACGCCCGACGAGCTGATGGAAATCGACGCTATTGCGGCACAAATAAGATGATTTTGCCGCGACACGATAAAAATACGCTGTTTTTTATGTACTTTTGCATAGAAATTAATAACCAATAGAATAAGGGAAGATGATGACTCATATTTCACAACGTGTACAGTCGCTGGCGGTGTCGGCGACTCTCGCCATGTCGCAACGCTCGGCCGAGCTGAAGGCCCGGGGTGTCGATGTGATCAATCTCTCGGTAGGCGAGCCTGATTTCAATACTCCTGACCACATCAAGGAGGCTGCCAAGCGCGCTATTGACGAGAATTATTCGTTCTATACGCCGGTTGCGGGATACATGTCGCTCCGCAAGGCTATCGCCGCCAAGCTGAAAAATGAGAACGGTCTTGACTACGCTCCCGAGCAGATAGTTGTTTCCAACGGTGCCAAGCAGGCCCTGTGCAACGTCATCCTTGCCACCATCAACCCGGGCGACGAGGTCATTATCCCGATGCCCGCGTGGGTGAGCTATGTCGAGATGGTGAAACTTGCCGAGGGTGTCCCCGTGCCGGTTGTCGCCACTATCGAGCAGGACTTCAAAGTAACTCCCGAGATGCTTGAAGGTGCGATTACCCCGAAGACCCGCATGGTGATGCTCTGCTCACCTTCCAACCCGACCGGCAGTGTTTATTCCCGCGACGAGCTGAAGGCTCTGGCCGACGTGCTGGCCAAGTATCCCGACATCCTCGTGCTTGCCGACGAGATATATGAACACATCCTCTTTACCGGCTCGTTTACCTCGATGGCCTCTTTCCCCGAGATTGCCGACCGCACCATCGTCATCAACGGTGTGTCAAAGGCATATGCGATGACCGGCTGGCGCGTGGGTTACTGCGCCGCCCCGCTGTGGCTTGCCAAGGCTGTGACAAAACTTCAGGGACAGTATTCGTCCAACTGCTCGTCAATCGCCCAAAAGGCAGCCGAGGCCGCCTATACCGGCTCGCAGGAGTGTGTCGAGGAGATGAGACTGGCCTTTGAACGCCGCCGTGACCTCGTTGTGGAACTTGCCCGTCAGATTCCCGGATTGCAGGTCAACTACCCGCAGGGCGCGTTCTACCTGTTCCCCGAGGTAAGTGCCTATATCGGCAAGACGACCCCCGACGGCAAGACTATCGCCTCGTCGGGCGACTTGGCAATGTACCTGCTCGAAACCGGCCACGTCGCAACCGTCGACGGTGCTGCTTTCGGTGTCGAAGGCTACATAAGACTGAGCTATGCCACCAGCGATGACAACATCCGCGAGGCAATGCGCCGTATAGCCGACGCGCTATCTAAATTGAAATAACAAAAACGACATAAAATGGACTTTATTGAAGAACTGACATGGCGAGGCATGATCCACCAGATGATGCCGGGAACCGACGAACAATTAAAGAAGGAAATGACGACGGCCTATCTGGGTATTGACCCGACGGCCGACTCGCTCCATATAGGACACCTCGTGGGTGTGATGATTCTGAAGCACTTCCAGCGGTCGGGACACAAGCCCATCGCCCTTGTCGGCGGCGCGACCGGCATGATCGGCGACCCCTCGATGAAAAGTCAGGAACGCAAGCTCCTTGACGAGGAAACCCTGCGCCACAATCAGGAGGCAATCAAGCGTCAGCTTGCCAAATTCCTCGATTTTGATTCAGACGCTCCCAATGCGGCCGAGCTTGTCAACAACTATGACTGGATGAAAAACTTCTCGTTCTTGGAATTCATCCGCGACGTGGGCAAGCACATCACCGTCAACTACATGATGGCCAAAGACTCGGTTAAAAAGCGTCTCAGCGGCGAGTCGCAGCAGGGAATGTCGTTCACCGAGTTCTCCTATCAGCTCGTTCAGGGTTATGACTTCCTGAATCTCTATCGCGAGAAAGGCTGCAAGCTGCAGCTCGGCGGTTCTGACCAGTGGGGCAACATCACCACCGGCACCGAGCTTATCCGCCGCACTGTCGGTGGCGAGGCTTACGCCCTCACCTGTCCCCTTATCACCAAGGCCGACGGCGGCAAATTCGGCAAGACCGAGAGCGGCAACGTATGGCTCGACCCGCGCTACACCTCGCCTTACAAGTTCTACCAGTTCTGGCTCAATGTGAGCGATGCCGATGCCGAGAAATATATCAAGATTTTCACATTCCTGTCGCGTGAGGAAATCGAGGCACTCGTGGCCGAGCAGGCACAGGACCCCGGCCGCCGTCCCCTCCAGCACCGACTGGCCAAGGAAATCACCACGATGGTCCACTCGGCCGAGGATTACGAGGCTGCCGTCGAGGCATCGCAGATTCTTTTCAGCAACAAGGCCGGCGAGATTCTTCACAAGATTGACGAGCCCACCCTGCTTGCCGTGATGGAAGGTGTGCCCACCTTCGAGGTTTCGCGTCAGGCGATTGCTGACGGCATAAAGCTCGCCGACCTTCTGACCGATGCCGCCCCCGTGTTCCCCTCCAAGGGTGAGATGCGCAAGATGGTTCAGGGAGGCGGTGTCTCCATCAACAAGGAGAAAGTAGCCGACCCCTACGCACCCGCCGACCTGTCGATGCTCCTTAATGACAAATACATCCTCGTTCAGCGTGGTAAAAAGAATTACTTCCTGCTGATCGCGAAGTAAAGATTTTCAACAAAACTTAATGACGACAGCGATGCTGCCGGTGAAATACCGCGGCATCGCTGTCGTCATTTTTGGCGATGAGAATGATAATTTGTTAACACTGATTAACAATTGGTGTGCAATTCGGCAAGATTTATTAAGGAAAGAGCGATTTTTGGACCGATTAGACAAGTTAAGCAATTTTTTGTGCCTAACTTTGTGCCTTAAATTTATGTTGTAACTGACTTGGCATCCTTGTCAGGTGCATATATCACATTCACTATTTTAGAGAAATGACAAATATACTGACCGATTTAGTACGCCGACAGGCAGCGAAACATGGCGATGCCGCCGCGCTTGCCGCTCCTTGCGCCGATGGAAATTGGGCCGATATTTCGTGGAACACTCTTTCACGCGATGTCGACACCGTAGCGCGGGCGATGGAGATTATCGGGGTCAAAGAGGGGGACAATATAGCAACATTCTCGGCCAACCGTCCCGAGAACCTCGTCACCGACATGGCCGCCTACCTTAACCGCGCCGTGTCGATTTCAATTTATGCGACTTCGAGTCTTGAACAGGTAATATATATAGTCAACGACAGCAAGAGCGAGATTCTTTTTGCCGGTAATTACACCCAGTATAAAATCGCCCGCGAGGCTCAGGCCGCGTGCGGGTGTCTGCGGCAGATTGTAGTCATCAAGAATATAGAGCTTGACGCTGATGACAAGACCACGATGAAGTGGAGCGATCTGTTGAAACTGGGCGGCTCGGCCACGGCCGAGTGCATAAAGGAGGTTGAGCGCCGCACGGCTCATGCCTGCCCCGACGATGTCGCGACACTCGTCTACACCTCGGGCACGACCGGGGAGCC
This sequence comes from uncultured Porphyromonadaceae bacterium, assembly GCA_947176615.1. Lineage (GTDB taxonomy): Bacteria > Bacteroidota > Bacteroidia > Bacteroidales > Muribaculaceae > Duncaniella. The sequence goes on along the minus strand of CAMWRO010000103.1, from coordinate 1,700 downwards.
GAAGGGGGCAGTCCTTACCCACAGCAACTTCAACGCCTGTCTGCAGGCCCACCGCGACCGGTTCCCGTGGATTTCTTCGGGGCAAACGTCGCTTGCATTTCTGCCGCTGAGCCACATCTTTGAAAAAGGATGGAGCTACTTCTGCCTGTTTGCCGGAATCAAGAACTATATCAACCGCCATCCTCAGGATATCCAGAATGCAATCGCAACGGTGCGTCCCAACTATATGTGCAGCGTGCCCCGTTTCTGGGAAAAGGTATATACTGCCGTGCAGGAGAAAATCGGGTCGATGAACGGCTTTACCAAGTGGATGACCATGAGCGCACTGAAAACGGGTCGCCGGCGTAACCTCGACTATCTGAGACTTGGCAAGAAAGTGCCGTGGTGGCTTGAGGCGCGCTATGGTTTTTTTGACAAATATGTCTTCTCACTGCTCCGGCGCACGATCGGTATCGAGCGCGGACTGCTGTTTCCCGTTGCAGGCGCGCCCATCTCGGCCAAGATTGTGGAATTTTTCCGCTCATGCGGCATTAATCTTGTAGAGGGTTACGGACTTTCCGAGACTACTGCAACGGTGAGCTGCTATCCTGACGTGGATTATGCTATCGGGTCAGTAGGGACACCGATTCCCGGCGTTCAGGTGAAAATCGGGCCTGACAACGAGATTCTGGTCAAAGGTCCCACCGTCATGCGCGGCTATTACAACAAACCCGAGGCGACAGAGGCGGCTTTTACCCCCGACGGATGGTTCCGTACCGGCGACGCCGGCCGCATCGACGCGTCGGGTGCGATTGTGCTGACCGAGCGAATCAAAGACCTTTTCAAGACCTCCAACGGCAAGTATATCGCCCCGCAGGCGATAGAGAGCCGCCTCGGTGAGGATAAGTATATCGACCAAGTGGCTGTCATCGGTGACCGCCGCAAATATGTCACCGCCATTATCGTTCCGGCTTTCTCCGCGCTGAAAGAGTATGCCCGTCAGAAGGGTATTTCCTATAAGTCGCTCGAAGACCTCGTCACCAACAGCGAGATTGTGCGTCTTATTCAGAGCCGGCTGGAGCAGTTGCAGAAAGGGTTGGCGGGATTTGAAAAAATCAAGAAGTTCACGCTGCTCCCTCGCGAGTTCACGATGGAGTCAGGCGAGCTGACCAATACGCTCAAAATCCGCCGCCCGGTCATCAACGACCACTTTGCCCGCGAGATAGAGGCGATGTACATATGACAAATAACAAATTGCAAATACCAAATTGCAGATAACAAATACCAAATAACAGATAGCAAATAATAACAACTAATGAAAGTAGCCATCGTTGGCGCCAGTGGTGCCGTAGGTCAGGAGTTTCTCCGTGTCCTTGCCGAACAGAATTTTCCCATTGACGAGCTGTTGCTTTTCGGCTCGAAACGCAGTGCCGGTAAAAGTTATAATTTCCGAGGCAAAGATTATGTTGTCAAGGAGCTGACGCGGAATCCCGATGACTTCAAGGGAGTGGATTTTGCCTTTGTGTCGGCAGGTGCGGGCGTGTCACGCGACTATGCCGATGTCATCACCGCCCACGGCGCGCTGATGATTGACAACTCCAGCGCGTTCCGCATGGACAGCGATGTGCCCCTCGTGGTTCCCGAAGTAAACGGCGAGGATGCGTTCAACGCCCCCCGCAATATCATCGCCAATCCCAACTGCACCACTATCATCATGGTAG
>CAMWRO010000102.1 GCA_947176615.1 uncultured Porphyromonadaceae bacterium | reverse complement strand
AGCCGGTCTATCTCCGCCAAGACCGGCAGCTCCGCCGCCGTAAAATCAGATATGCGCTATTGACCACACGCTGCCCGCACCTAAAGGCGCGGTTGCATGTGGCTAACGTTGACACGCGGCCATGCCGCGTAATCGGCGGCTCTGCCGCTGACGATGGACATCGGCGTTAAGTTAGTGACATTGCGATACACCGCGCCCGCAGCAAAGATACATAATATACGCGCGTTATTCTCTGCGGGCGCGATATATCGCGCCCCTACAATCCCTCCCGCCGTCTATCGTAGGCGGCATCGCTGCCGGTCATGGCATCGGTTGCTATTTGTTATTTGTTATCTGTTATTTGTTATCTGTTATTTGTCTTCACCTGTCCACCGGCCACGGGAAACGTGTCAGGGCGAGGGCAAGGGACTTTTCGCGGCCTTGGAGGTAGGTGTCGCAGATGGCATGGAAACGCGGCGAGTGGTTCATCTCCCTCAGATGGGCCAACTCGTGACAGATGATATAGTCGCGCAACTCGGGGGTCAGAAAGACACACATACATGACAACGCGATGACGCGGCTCGACGAGCAACGCCCGAGGGTGTGATGGCCGCGCGAAATCTCCCATGCCGCGGGAGCATCCCCGACAGCCTCGGCAATCTCACGGGCACGGGGTAGAAGTATGGCAGGAGCGACCTTGTAGGCGACAGCGGCGAGCATGCGGCTTATGCGCCCCTGCACGTCGGCATCCCCGATGTCGACCCCGGAACCGACATGCACGATTGTCTCGCCCTGACCCACCGACGCAAAGACCTCGCTTGCCGCCGCACGAGCCGAGCGGACGAAAGTCACGCGGTGGGGCGACCGTGACCCCTCCCCCATTATTATCTCGCGGTCAAATGAAAACAATCCCTTGCCGGGGAGCTTTTTCAGCAATCGCGGCTTTATCTCCTCAATCCATGAGAAAACCGCCTGCGCGTCGGCCTCGGGGGGCAGAATGAGCCACCACCGCCCGTTGCGGCGGCGGATGGAGGCGCGACTTGTCCCGCGACGCACCGTCACGATCACCTCGCCCAGATCCTTGTCAACGAAAATATTTTTCACCTCTTGCTGACTCCCCACAACAGCTTGTTGCGCAGCGTGTCAAAGAAATTGTGTCGCGCGGCATGGACGATGCGGGTGACAAACGGCGCACGGGCGATGATGATGCGCTCCTCGCGCGGCAGGGTGACGGTGCGGCCGTCGAGACTGACGCGGTAGAAGTCGCTGCGGGTGTCGACCGAGATTGCAATCACACGGCTGTCGCTCACGACGAGCGGGCGCATTGTGAGCGAGTGGGGCGCGATGGGCGACAGCACCCATGCCGGGGCCGACGGCTCGACAATCGGGCCTCCGACCGAGAGATTGTAGGCCGTGCTTCCCGTCGGGGTCGAAATAATCAGTCCGTCACCTTGGTAAGTCGCAACCGGCATCCCGTCAAGGCGCGTGTCGACCGAAATCATATTGGCCGAATCCTGACGCAACACCGCGACCTCGTTGAGCGCAAAGGGCCATTCGGTCATCGGCACACCCGACTCGGAAGTGACCCACAGCTGGGAACGCTCGTCCACGTCATAGTCGCCCGTAACAAGGCGGTCGACCATCGCCGGGGCATCGTCGAGCATCTCCTCGGCGAGAAACCCGAGGTGGCCGGTATTGAACCCGACGATGGGTATTTCCTTGTCGGCCACGGCGCGGGCGGTGCGCAGCAGCGTACCGTCGCCGCCGATACTCAGCACGGCGTCGGCATCCCAGTCGCTGTCGGGATAAATCAATCCGGCGACAGGAATCTCCATGCGCAAGGCACGGGTCAGCGCGTCATAAAACCGTTTCTCGACAATGCATTCCACATCGTCACATGACAGCCGCTCAAAAAGTTTCACCAACCGGCAGAAATCTTCCTCGCTCTGCCTGCGCTTGCCGAATACCGCAATCTTCATTTTTTAGAATTATTACATTTATCACACAAAAATACGGTTTTACAATCAATTATACAACAATAATTGTTACATTTGCATCAAAGTAAATCAAATACTGTTATACAATGAAACTGAATTACATCTTCTCCCTCGCCGTGGCAGCTATCGCGCTGCTGGGGATGACCGGTTGCTCACACGAGGCCGAACTGACTGACACCATTCCCGCCAATGTTGCCGCTGTGGTGCGTATCGACGTAACCGAGCTGTTTGAACGGGCCGGTTTTGAGAAAAAGGGGTCCGAAGTGGTTGCCCCCGACTACTGGAAGGACGCCCCGTCGGAAATTCTCGAAGTTTTCAGCAACGTGTCCGACGGTGTCGACCTCGATAATGTGATAGTCGTTCAGACCGCCGCAGGCCGACAAGTCATCACCTTCGAGGTCAAGGATGAAAAGGCACTTACAGAAGTGCTTGAGAAGAACGACAAGTCAGTCACCAAGGAGGATGGCTACAACGCCGTGTCGACCCATCAGTTCTCCATGATTTTCAACGACAAGCAGGGATGGGCGATGGAAAACAGGGATGTCAAAGGCATCATCTCGACAGTCAAGGCGATGGAGGACGACGCCAAAAAGCAGTCCATAGCCAAACTCGCAGGTATCAAGCAGTTCCTTGAAAAAGATTATACCATCAACATCGCAGGCAATACAGCAGCGATGGGCGGCAACAGCATCCCGGCCGAACTTCAGGAGGTGTGGGGCACTGTCGGAATCAACGTCGAGGAGAAAGAGATAACATTTGAGGGGCACGCGCTCAAAGCCGACGGCGACGTTGTCGAAGTCAATGAGCTGCAGGCCATCAATCCGGCGGTGCTTTCCTATATCCCCGGAGCGACCAACTTTGTCGCGCTTGCCGGATGTACCCCCGAAATCAACTGGGACGGCATTATCGAGGCCATCAGCACGCTCGGCGGCGTTCAGGCGCGCGGCGTGATGGGAATCCTGTCGCCCTATATCAAGTCAATCGACGGCACGGTGATGATTGCCGCCGGGGCGTCGCCCGACAGCTCGTTTGACGACTATGACTCATGGCAGTTCATCACCATGATCCACATGCCTCAGGCCAAGGTCAACGAGGCTCTTGCCACGGCCCGCAACATGATGTCGCGCTACGGCATCCCGTTCAGCGAGGACAAGGATGGTGTGATGAGCGCCCGGATGACCCCTGACATATCGCTCTACGCGGGCAACGTCGACGGGTATCTCGCCGTGGCCAACCGCCCATTCTCGCCCAACCGGCAGAACGGTCTCGCCAAGAATTTCGTCAACAAGAACGGCGGCCTGTACTTCGACATCCAGTCGCTGCGCCTTCTCAACCCCTCGGCTCCCGCATGGGGAATAAACATCGTGACAGAAATCAACTCTGACAATGTCAAGGGCGCGGTGAAACTCAACGGCACCAACGACGACATCCTCCCCACCATCATCAAGGCGGTAATGTGATTTCTGAGTGAAAATTGAAAATTTTTCACTAAATGAACAGAATTGACACTATAACCCTTGACAAGGCGTTGCCGCGGGTATTTGCCGGGAGCGAGAAGGAACCGCCCGTCAGGGACTCGCAGGTGTGGCTCGGACATGTCGAGTTTGAACGTCCCGGCCGATACCTCGTCGAGGCTCAGAGCGGCGCGGGAAAATCGTCGCTGTGCGCCTTCATCTACGGCAGCCGCAACGACTACGAGGGACACATATTAATAAACGGCACCGACATCAGCTCCTTCTCCATCGCCCGATGGACGCGGTTGCGATGCCACTCGCTTGCCTATCTGCCACAGGAAATGCGCCTGTTTCCCGAACTGACGGCGATGGAAAACATCCTTGTCAAAAACCGTCTGACCGATTTCAAAACCGCTGCCGAAATAACCGCCATGCTCGACCGCCTCGGGATTGCCGACAAGGCCGGTGTCGAGGCGGGAAAACTCTCGGTGGGACAGCAGCAGCGCGTCGCCATCGTGCGCGCTTTGTGCCAGCCAATGGACTTCCTGCTCATCGACGAGCCGGTCAGCCACCTCGACGCGCGCAACAACTCGACCGTCGCCGCCCTCATCGACGAGGAAACCACCCGGCAGGGGGCCTCGATAATCGCCACATCGGTGGGAAACAACATCGACATCAAGAACTTTACCGTACTTCATCTATAATGGCAAACATCGCTTGGCGGCTGCTGCGCCGCAACATCAGCGCCGGACAGATTATAGGCTACGCACTGGCCAACTTTGTGGGCCTCGCCATCATCCTAACCGCCGTAAAATTCTACAACGACCTCAACAGCACCTACAGCAGCGACGGCAACGACTCGTTTATCTCGCGCGACTACTCAATCATCTCAAAGCGCGTGACGGGACTGGGCGATTTCCTCGGACAAGGGGAAAATGCCGACTTTTCCGCGGCCGAGATTGCCGACATCGAGGCTCAACCGTGGGCGCGGCGCGTGGGACAGTTCACCGCGGCGGCATTCAACGTCTATGCTTCGGTCGACATGGCGGGACGCAGCATCTCCACCGCGCTGTTTCTCGAATCAATCCCGACAGAATATTTCGATGTCTCCCCGCGCGACTGGGATTACACCCCCGGCAGCGGCGACCCGGTGCCGGTCGTTATTTCCAAAGACTACCTGACACTTTACAACTTCGGTTTCGCCGCCTCGCGCGGGATGCCGCAGGTGAGCGAGGAGGTAATCGGCATGATTCCGCTACGGCTGTCGCTGAGCGGGGCGGGACGGCAGCAGTGGGTCAACGCCCGCATCGTCGGGTTCTCGTCGCGCCTCAACACCATCGCCGTTCCCGAGAGTTTCATGACATGGGCCAACGCGACATTTGCCGACGGTCCCTTGCCGCGCCCCTCGCGTCTCATCGTCGAGCTGACCCGCCCGGGCGACCCCGGGGCGAAAGCCTACATGGACCGGCACGGGTATGAGGTCGCGGGTGACAAAGTGGACTCGGGCCGCGCCGCCTATTTCCTGTCGGTGGTGACGACCATCGTCATCGCCATCGGCGCCGTCATCAGTCTCTTGGCGTTCTTTATCCTCACACTGAGCATCTACCTCCTGTTGCAGAAAAACCGTGACAAAATCCACGACCTCATGCAGCTGGGTTATTCCCCGTCGATGGTGGCGCGCTACTATTACATCATCGTCGCCGCGACCAATGCCGCGGTGCTTGTCGCAGCCGTCATCGTCATGCTGACCGCCTCGCGGATGTGGGACAAACCGCTCGAAACCATCGGCGTGACACCTGCGTCACCCATGACCGCCATACTGACCGGAGTAGCGATAACGCTGCTCATCACCCTCGGCAACATCGTGGCAATCAGCCGCAAGGTCAAGGCTTCGTGGCGATAAACCGTGTAATGAACGCGTTGCAGCTCTCGGCAATCTGATCCTCGTCCTCCAAGCGGTCGCTCGGAAACGATTCGGATGCAAGCAAGTAGTAAGGCATGCGGGTTTCAAGCGACGACGTGATAAAACGGGCCAGCTCCTCATCGTCGAGCGACGCAATCAGCGGCCTCTTGGCGCGCCCCTCTTTGAGCCGCTCAAGCAGTCGCGGGAACGACGCGTCGAGATAAACAGTCGTGCCTCGGGCGTTCATAAGCTCCATCGCGCCGGGACGGCACGGCGTGCCCCCGCCGCAACCCACGATGACATCATCCGTCGCCGCCACCTCGGCAAGAGCCTGACGCTCCATCTCGCGAAACGCCGCCTCGCCGCGCGAGGCAAAAATTTCGGAGATTTTCATCCCTTCACGCGACTCGATATAGTCGTCAAGGTCGACAAAGCGCAACCCGGTCAGCGGGGCAAGCGCGTTGCCCAAAGTGGACTTGCCGCTACCCATATAGCCTATCAAAAAAATCGGTTTCATCAGTTTTTATCGTTAGAATCACAAAAATAACCATTTTGTCCTACTTTTTTAGCAAATTTATCACCCATTTTCAAGATAAATGATTTAACTTTGCTGCAAACCACTCAACCATGAAACGGACAATCATCACATTTATCGCATCAATTCTGTGCATGGCAGCCTTTGCCGCACCGACCCATAAGGTAATCGAAAACGGAGGCAGCGGCCCCTACAAGGCCGAGGCGGTAGCCGAACCGTCGCTGCCGGGATTCGTCATCTACCGTCCGGCCGACATCCGGGCAGCCGTCACCCGCGAGGGCGCGCTGCCACTGCTCGTCTTTGCCAACGGGGCATGCAACGACACATCCCTCCCCTACGAGCGCATGTTGAACGACCTTGCTTCTTACGGCTATCTCGTCATTGCACTCGGTGAGATGCAGGACAGCATCAACGACCGTCAGCTCGGGAAATCGCCTGCGTCAGACATGATTCGTGCCGTCGACTGGGCCGAGAAAAACAACCGGGACAAGAAAAGCCGCTACTACAACGCTATCGACCCCGAGTTTGTCGCTATGGGCGGACACAGTTGCGGCGGCGCGCAGACGCTTGCCAACTGCGCCGACCCGCGCGTAAAGACCTGCATAATGTTCAATGCCGGAATGGGCGACATCGAGATGGGCGGCGCAAGCAAGGAATCACTCAAAGACCTCCACGGCCCTATACTTTACTTAATCGGCGGGGAAAGCGACATCGCCTACCGTAACGCCTTGGCCGACTACGAGGCCATCGACAATGTGCCGGTCGCGATGGCCAACCATCTCCGCGCCGGGCACGGCGGCACGTTTGACGAGCCTTTCGGCGGCTCATTCTCGCGCATGTTGCGGGCATGGCTCGGATGGCAGTTCAAGGACCGCCGCACCGACATCGACATCTTCCTGCGCAACCGCCTGCAGGATTTCCCCGACTACACGATGAAAGCCAAGAATTTCCCCGACAGCAACGACCCGTTCACCGTCAGGGAAATCAAGTGCCACACCCGCGACGGCAAGGAGATATGGGGCGAGGCATATATCCCCAATACTCCCGGGGAGAGAAAAGCCACCGTCATCATGGCCCACGGATATAACAGCTCTCACCATGAACCAATGGACTATGCCCGCACTCTCGCCATGCGCGGTATCGCAAGCTACATCTTCGACTTCTGCGGCGGCAGCAACCATAGCCAAAGCGAGGGCGTGACGACCGACATGACGATATTCACCGAAAAGGAGAATGTCGAGGATATTACCCGGCAGGTAAAGACATGGGATTTCGTCGACTCGACCCGTGTCGCCCTTCTCGGTTGCAGCCAAGGGGGACTTGTCGCCGCCATGACAGCCGCCGCCAACCCCGACATGTTCAAGGCCCTCGTCCTCGTCTATCCCGCCCTGCTGATTCCCGAGACCGCTCCCGCGATGCTGAAGCGTTTCGAGGCCGACGGCAACCGCCCGCAGGATGTGATGGGGATGAAACTCGGCCGCGGCTACTATGACGCAATCAACGGTCTCGCCGTGCTCGACACCATCGGCAACTTCAAGGGTAAAGTGTTCATGGTCTACGGTGACGACGACATGGTTATCGCCGGCGGCACACTTGACCATGCTGCCGAAAAATATGCCGACTGCGAGTCAATGATCATTCCCGGCGGACAGCACGGGTTTTCAGACTACCGCCACCACGAGCAGGCAGCCGGCGGGATAACCGATTTTCTCGCCAAGGCGCTTGCGAAACCCCGCGGAGGTTTCCGTCACACTTTCGACCCGACCGACCCCGACGTGCATGACCCGGTAATGGCAAGGGAAAACGGCCGCTACTACATGTTTACGACAGGGATGGGAATCGGCATGATGTCGTCGGCCGACATGAAGACATGGCAGATTGAAAAGGCGCCCCTCGACCCGATTCCCGCGTGGGCGAAAGGTCCGGTCCCCACTTATGAAGGCCACACATGGGCACCCGACGTGATCAAAGTCGGCGACCGCTGGTATCTCTATTACAGCTGCTCGACATTCTACAAGAACATCTCGGCTATCGGTGTCGCCACCAACAAGACTCTTGACCCGCAGTCGCCCGACTACAAATGGGAAGACCTCGGCATGGTGATTCAGTCGCGACCCGGCATAGACGACTGGAACGCAATCGACCCCAATGTCATCATCGACGGGAAAGGGCGCCCGTGGATGACTTTCGGCTCGTTCTGGGACGGCATTCAGCTCGTTCAGCTCAAAAAAGACATGAAGACCCCCGCAGGCCGGCCCAAGACCATCGCCCGCCGCCGCAATCCCGAGACAGTGGCCCATTTTCAGGAGACAGCCAACAACAATGCCATCGAGGCACCGTTCATTGTCAGTCACGACGGCTACTATTACCTCTTTGCCAGTTACGACTTCTGCTGCCGCGGACTGAGCAGCAACTACAAGACGGTCGTGGGGCGCAGCAAGAAAATCGAAGGCCCCTACCTTGACCGCAACGGCAAGGATATGGCCCGTCGCGGCGGCACCCTCCTCGCCGGCGAGAGCGAGCGTTACAGCGGCGTGGGACACTGCAGTGTCTACGAGTGGGACGGCAAGTGGTATATCGCCGCCCACGCCTATGACAAGCGCAAAAACGGCGCAAGCAAGCTGTTCCTCCGCGAAATCAAGTGGGTCGACGGCTGGCCGGTCATCGCAGAAACAGATAACAAATAACAGATAAAAAATAACAGATAAGAAATAGCGGGAGAGAAACACTGACCTTTCAGGTTTTTAACCGCCAAGAGGGTGTTGCAAAACTGAGTTTTGCCCCGAGTAATATTTAATCCGTAAGGATTATTCTTTGAATAGCCGGGGGTTGCGGTTTCGCAACCCCCGGAAACATGTCATATAATAACTTAAATCTGTAAAGATTTTTCAATCACGCCGCATTATGAAAAATCTTTACAGATTTATTTTTAAT
>CAMWRO010000101.1 GCA_947176615.1 uncultured Porphyromonadaceae bacterium | reverse complement strand
AGCATATAAACTTGTAAAAGACAGGCTCATGAGACTGAACGGACGACGCGAAAGTTCCAACGTTGACGACCGCCGCGGTGGCGGCGGTCGCAAATTTGCCGGTGCGGGCATCGGCGCGGTGATTATTGCTGCCATTATTGCATGGATTTCGGGTGGAAACCCCCTCGAGGTCCTCATGTCCAACAGTGGCACTCTCCTTGGCGGCAGTCAGACCGAGCAATCCTATACCCCGACGGCCGAGGAGGAGGAACTTGCGCGTTTTTCCCGTCAGATTCTCGCAGGAACCGAGGATGTGTGGACACAGCTGTTCTCACAGATGGGGCGCGAATATGAGCCTCCCCGACTCGTCCTCTTTTCAGGCTCGGTGCAGAGCGGTTGTGGCGGCGCCACCGCCTCGACAGGTCCGTTTTATTGTTCGGCCGACCAAAGCGTCTATATCGACCTGTCGTTTTTCCGCGATATGAAGCGCAATCTCGGTGCCGACGGTGATTTTGCCTACGCCTATGTCATCGCCCACGAGGTGGGGCATCATGTGCAATATCTGCTCGGCATACTCGACGACGCGCATCAGGCGATGAGCCGGACATCTAAGACCGAGGCCAACAAAATCAGTGTGCGCCTTGAACTTCAGGCCGACTTCCTTGCCGGAGTGTGGGCCCACCACGACAACAAAATGTTTAATTCGCTCGAAGACGGCGACATAGAGGAGGCCCTTAACGCCGCCAACAAGATTGGCGACGATTATCTACAGAAACAGGCGCAGGGTTACACCGTCCCCGACTCGTTCAATCACGGCACCTCGGCCCAGCGGTCGCGATGGCTGCGCAAGGGGCTGTCGACCGGCGACATAACCGCCGGCGACACATTCTCCCCCTCATACAACGCTCTTTAGAGGCAATTGTCATCTTGCCACGAGACCGCCGTCGATGAGATAGTGGCCTCCGGTGCAGAAACTTGACTTGTCACCGGCAAGGAAATAAATCATTTCGGCAACTTCTTCGGGGGTACCGACACGCCCGCAGGCATACATCGCGTTTTCTTCGCGCCAGTAGTCCTCGACCGGGCGATTTTCTTTTTTTGAATTTTTCTCAAACAGGTTGTCGACGAGCGGGGTGTGTATCGTTCCGGGACACACGGCGTTGACCCTTACTCCTTGCGGGCCGAGGTCGATTGCGAGGCTGCGGGTAATCTGTCCGATTGCGCCTTTGCTCAGTCCGTAGGCAAAACTGTGGGGCTTGCCGACAAACCACTGGTCAGAGGCATTGATAACCACCGAGCCGCCACCGGCGGCGATAATGTGGGGCACAGCCTCGCGCAGAGTGTTGACCGTTCCGTAGACATTGGTCTGAATCACGAGGTCAAGTTCCTCGTCGGTGATGTCGAGCAGGGTGTTGCTGCGATGGATGCCGGCGTTGGCTACCACGCTGTCGATATGGCCGAATTTGGCGACTGTTTCCTCCACGGCCCGGTGTATGTCGGCTCGGTCGCAGGTGTTGCCCTCGATAAAAAGTGTCCGCAGCGGCTGATTGATGCTTTCCATCAGCTCTTGAGCCGCTTTCACATTTATATCCATAAAGGCGGTGTTCCACCCTTCGTTGACAAATTTTCTGACTGTTGCTGCCCCGATTCCGGTGGCTCCGCCGGTAATAAATACTGTTTTCATAAATGAGTGTCCGAAATTATTTAAAGTATTGCAGTGAGTGGTATGGAGAATTATTTTGGACTTGTGAAGATAGACATTGCCATAGTTCTGCAACTGACGAGCAAGGATTAAGGCGATTTCATTGCGCTCGCTTTAATCTATTAAATAAATTCCAATACTCACTTAATTGCAAATATAGGTATTTTTTGCGGGATTTTAAAAAAATGTGTACATTTGTAAGCGTTATTTGTAAACAATTATCTGCTTACCTGTTGAGATTGTATCCATCTTATGAGACCATTGAAAACATCACTGTGCTTAATAGTGTTTCCTGTGATTATTCTTATCGCCGGATGCTTTTCTACTACATCTGCATGTGATGCCGAGGGGCGGAAGCTTCTTGTCAAGCTCGACCGTGAAATAAGCCGTAAGGATCTGCATGAGCGAGCCAAGCGAATGAGAATCGACCGTCTGCGTCATGAACTTGACTGTGCAATCGACGATTCGGCCCGTTTCGGTATTGCCCGGGAGCTGTTTGACGAATACAAGAACTACAGCATGGACACGGCGTTGAGCGTGGCCGGTATGTGCATAGAGTTGTCCCGCTCAGTTCATGGCGACACTCTCGCGCCGTGGCGCGCCAAGCTGATGATGGCCGAGGCATTGAAAGGAGTCGGCAATTATGACCGCTCGCATGCGATGCTCGACAGTATGCCGTTTCTCTCCGCGGGACCGTTGCGTCGCGAATACCTTAACCGTTACTGTTCCTTGTTAATGTCACTCTACGAGGCCACGAAACCTCGCAGCGAGGCAGGCCGCTATCGCTCGAAACTCGTGGAATACCGTGACTCGATGAGCCGCATGTCGGCACCCGGGACTTGGAACCAAGTGTTGAACCTTGCCGAGAAATACAAGCTGCTCGGAAAACCGCAGGAGGCTCTTGACCTGTATCTCGGCTATCTCAACAGCAGTGCCCCCGATTCGGCTGAAATCTGCACGGCGACGATGGCCCATCTGATAGGAGAGACCTATCAGATGCTCGGTGACAAGAACCGGGCAATAAACTATCTTGCCCGGTCGGCCATTCAGGATATCCGCAGGTGCACCAAGAAATATGTCGCCCTTCAGGAGCTCGCCTATATACTCAACGAGGAAGGTGACAGCGAGCGCGCCTACCGTTATATAACCTGCTCGCTTAGCGACATCAAGGCGTGCAATGCCCGCAGCCGCGTGTATCAGATTGCCGACATGGTGCCGGTCATCAACGATGCTTTCGAGCTTCAGACGCAGCGCACGGCCCGTAACAAGACGTGGGTAATTTTGTCGCTGCTGGCTCTCGGCGTGGTCTCGGCAGTGATGCTGTTGCTGCTGAAATCGCGCAACCGCCGTCTCAACGCCGAGCGGGAGAGGCTTGACCGCTGTAACGGGGAGCTGGAGGAGATGAAAAACCGTCTCGACGGACTTATTGCCGAACTGAAAACTGTCAATGACCGGCTGGAGGAGTCCAACCATGTCAAGGAGGAATATATCGGGTATCTGTTCAGCATGTGTGCCGGTTATGTCGATGACACCGAAAAGTTCCGCCAGCAGCTTGCGCGGCAGATAAAGGTAGGGCAGATAAAAGAGGTGGAGGCCACGCTATCCAAGCCGATGCGGGCCGCGTCGATGAAAGCGTTCCTTTCCCGATTTGACGCGATATTTCTTGACATCTTCCCCGACTTTGTCGAGGAGTTCAACAAGCTGCTTGCTCCCGAGGGACGCATTTATCCCCCCGCCGGAGAGCTGCTGACCCCCGAGCTGCGCATCTATGCCCTTGTGCGTCTCGGCATCACTGACAGCACTAAGATTGCAGCTTTCCTGAACTACTCGCCGCAGACGGTCTACAATTACCGCATGAGGGTCCGCAATACCGCCATCGTGCCTAAAAAGGAGTTTGCAACACGCGTTCAGGAGCTGATGACATAACATTTTATCCCCATATCAAATGTTACATTCCAAATGTTATGTCGATTTTTAATACTGTGATATGCAGTCAATTGAAAGATTGATTGTAAAAAATACAATTTACTTTGCGGCTTACTTTGCCGGCCGGGGAAGATAATGGGTGTCTTTTTATAGCTAATTTTGCCATGAACAAAATTAACCTTAAATAACACTCTTTAATGAAACAACCAAGCAATTCAGGATTGAGAAAGATGTGGTTTGCCACATTTCTCATGGCTGCGTTGATGTCGTTTGCCCAGATTAAGGTAACAGGTCTGGTAATCGACGAGCAGCAAGAACCGGTAATCGGTGCGACAGTAACTGTAAAAGGGACCTCGACCGCAGCCGCCACCGACTTTGACGGCAATTTCACCATCACGGTGCCTTCTGAAAAATCCACGCTTGTCATCAGCTATGTAGGCTGTCTGACAGCGGAGGTTTCGGCTGATTCTCCCGAGCTTAAAAGCGGCATCGTGATGAAGCAGGATGCCGAGCTTCTTGACGAAGTACTTGTCATCGGTTACGGCAGTGTCAAGAAAAGTGATGCCACCGGATCGGTAACGGCCATCAAGCCCGATGACCTCAACCGCGGCAGCCGTGTCAGCGTTCAGGACGCGCTCGTCGGCAAGATTGCCGGTGTCAATGTCGTTTCGTCGTCAGGTGCGCCCGGTTCAGGCTCGCAGGTGCGCATCCGCAGCGGCGCGTCTCTGTCGGCATCCAACGACCCTCTGTTTGTAATCGACGGCGTGCCGGTCGACAACTCCGCTATCGAGGGTGCGTCCAATCTCATCGGCGGTATCAACCCCGAGGATATCGAGACATTCACAGTGCTTAAAGACGCATCGGCCACCGCTATATATGGTTCGCGCGCGTCCAACGGTGTGATTGTCATCACGACCAAGCGCGGCACTGACGGGCTCAAAGTTTCCTATTCGGGCAACTTCACAGTCAGCCACACAGCCAAGCGTCTCGACGTGCTTTCTCCCGACGAGTTCCGTGAGTTTGTCCCCAAAGTGACCGGTGTTCCCTCTGACGTCGTGTTCGGCACCTCCGAGACTGACTGGCAGGACGAAATCTATCGCTCGGCTTTCGGTACCGAGCATAACCTCTCGGTTGCCGGCAAAATCAAAGCCATCAATACACCTTACCGTGTGTCGGGCGGATATACCAATCAGGACGGTGTCATCAAGACCAACAATTATCAGCGTGCCACAGCCGGTGTCGCCCTGACCCCGTCGCTCCTCAACGACCACCTGACACTCAATCTCAATGCCAAGTTCTCATATGAACGCAACGCGCTGGTCGACAATTCGGTTGTCGGAAACGCACTGCGTTATGACCCCACACGCCCTGTCATGACCGGCAGCTCAACCGCCTCGACCGACCCCGGTCTCGGCTACTTCATCTGGAAAAACGGCGATTCCCCGATGGCTATTCAGACTGACAACCCTGTCGCCACACTTGAACTCGACAAGCGCATCAACAAGGTTACCCGCTCAATCGGCAGCGCGGCCATCAATTACCGCGTCCACGGGCTTGAAGACCTTCAGCTGAACGTCAACCTCGGATATGACGTGCTCCAGTCCAAATATGACCGCACAGTGCCCGAACTGGCCGGAATGATGTACACCGGCAATCAGAAAGACGGAACAGGTCTTGTCAACAACGGAAAACAGAACAAGCGCAATTATCTCCTCGATATTTTTGGAAACTATGGCCACAAGTGGGGCCGTCACGACTTCTCGGTCATGGGCGGTTACGGATGGCAGCATTTCTGGAAAAAGTACAATGCGACCTTCAACGACACCTACGGCGAAGAACTCTCGTCGCCCACCCACTATGAATCAGAGTATTATCTGCTGTCTCTCTATGGCCGTGTCAACTACTCGTTTGACAACCGCTATCTCGTCACCGCCACTCTCCGTGCCGATGCCTCGTCGCGATTCTCCAAGGACAACCGCTGGGGTTACTTCCCGTCGGTAGCTCTCGCATGGCGCGTTATCGAGGAGGATTTCATGAAGGAACAGGATGTGATGTCAGATTTCAAGGTGCGTGTCGGCTACGGTGTCACCGGTCAGCAGGACATAGGCAACGACTACCCGTGGATGACCACTTTCAGCGTCTCTTATCCCGAATCGATGTACCTCTTTGGCAACGAGTGGTATAAGATGTACCGTCCCAACGGCTACGACAGCGACATCAAGTGGGAGACCACGACCACATGGAACGCCGGCATCGACTTCGGATTCCTCCAGAACCGCATCTTTGGTTCGGTCGACTACTACAAGCGATTCACCAAGGACCTTCTCAATACCATCGCTGTCCCCGCCGGTGTAAACTATGCCCCGGTAATCACCACCAACATCGGCTCGATGGAAAATCAGGGTGTCGAGCTTGCCCTCAACTTCGTGCCTGTCGATACCAAGGACTGGAACTGGACAATTGGCTTCAACTACACATGGCAGCAGTCCAAGATTACCAAGCTCAATGTCGTTGACTCGGATCAGAACTATGTCACCACCGGCGACATCTCGGGAACAGGCAAATTTGTTCAGGTATTCATGGTCGACCACACCCCCTATACCTTCTACCTCGCCAAGCAGGCCTATGACGAGAACGGCAAGCCCCTTGAAGGGAAATATATCCAGCCCGACGGCAGTGTCGGCACTACCGAGACCAAGTATGCGACCGACAAGAGCGCGATGCCTCACTCGCTGCTCGGCTTCAACACCCGCCTGAGCTACAGGAACTGGGACCTCGGCATCAGCGGCCACGGTGCATTCGGCAACTATGTCTACAACTATGTGCGCGGCGACCAGTATCTCCAGTCGACCTACAGTGACCAAGGCTCGTTCTCCAATATCCTCAAGTCGACTGCCGAGCTCGGTTTTGACACCCAGCAGCAGTACAGCGACCTTTTCCTTGAGGACGGCTCGTTCTTCCGCATCGACAACATCACGCTCGGCTACACCTTCCCGCGTCTGTGGAACAAGACAAGCAACCTGCGCGTGACGCTCGGTGTCAGCAACGTCTGCACCTTTACCCATTATTCGGGCATCGACCCTGAGCTTTACAACGGTATCGACCGCAAGATGTATCCGCGTCCCCGCACGTTCAGCCTCGGTCTTAACCTTAACTTCTAAAACAACGGAACAATGAAAAAGACAATCAATAAAATATTATTTTCACTGATGGCGGCAGTCGGGTGCTGCGCGATGCTGTCGTCATGTTTCAACGACCTTGACACCATGCCGATTGACGACACCCAGCTTGTCGGAGATCAGGTATATGTCACCACCGAGGGTTACATGGGTGTGCTTGCCAAGTGTTACGGCTCCCTGATTCTGACAGGCCAGAACGGCGGCGACGGCGGCAACGGCGACCTTCAGGGTGCCAACGAGGGTTACTCGGGATATGTGCGCCTGCTGTTCTATATACAGGAACTTCCCACCGACAATTTCCTGATGCCCTCCTCGTCCAACGGTCTGCGCAAGTGTCTCAACATCACTTGGGATGCCTCCAACGCGCTTGTCGTCACATGGACCTACCAGCGACTCTACATGGCGATTGCCTACTGCAACGAGTTCCTGCGCGAGTGTACCGAGTCAAAGCTCCAGTCGCGCGGACTGTGGAACGAGATGAAAGATGATTATCTCACTTATCGCGCCGAGGCCCGTTTTATCCGCGCCTACTGCTACTCGATGCTCTGCGACCTCTTTGGCGACGTGCCTATGGTCGATGAGAACACCGGCGTGAAAGACCTTCCCGAGCAGTGGACCCGCAAGGCGATTTTCGATTATGCTCTTGGTGAAATCAAGGCTGTCTCGGGCGAGACCGAGGGTAGCCTTGACCTCCTCGCCGCTCCCGGAGCCGCTCCCTATGCCCATGTCGACCGTGTTGCCGCTTGGTTCCTCCTCTCGCGCATGTATCTCAATGCCGAGACTTGGATCGGCGAAAACCACTACAACGACGCGCTGACCTATTCCAAGAAGGTCATCGAAAGCAACGTTTATCCTCTCGCGTCGGACTACCGCCACATCTTCCTTGCCGACAACAACACTTGCCGCGAAATAATCTGGCCTCTCGTTCAGGACGGCATCCATGCCCAGAGCTCGGCCGGTACCAACTTCTATGTAAAGGCATTTGTCAACGGCCCGATGGATGAGCTTTACAACACAGGTGTCGGGTCCAAAGGATGGGGCAACGTGCGCTCCAAGACGACCCTTGTCGATGCATTCGACCCGGCCGACGTGATGTTTGACACCAACGATACTTGGGGTAACAACAAGAATGACAAGCGCGCCCAGTTCATGACCGCGCTCCCCAATCAGGTCAAGGATACTTGGGACCCCAACATGGCGATGACATCGACGTTCTCCTATGGATACGGCTATATCAAGTGGCGCAATGTCACCCGTGATGACCAAATCTGTCCCTCAGGCGACACTTACGTCTCGATTGATTTCCCGCTGTTCCGCACAGCCGATGCCTACCTGATGGCTGCCGAGGCTATCCTTCGCGGCGCGGCCGGGTCGCGCACTGATGCTCTCAACTATGTCAACGAGGTGCGCTGCCGTGCCTACATGAGCGACAATTATGCCGTTGCCGGAGTCAAATCGACCGTTTCGGGCAAGATTTCCGACTCGCAGCTCACCCTCGACTTCATCCTTGCCGAGCGTCAGCGCGAGCTTGCCTCGGAGTGTGTGCGCCGCACCGACCTCGTGCGTTTCGGCAAGTTCACTTCGGGCAAAAACTGGGACTGGAAAGGTGAGGAACGACTAGGCACCGATGTGGACTCACATTTCAACATTTTCCCCATCCCAGAAAGCGAACTGATGAACAACCCCACGCTGAAACAGAACAAAGGCTACACCTCGACATCAGCGGTAAAAAAATAAAGTGAAATAAAAGTGAAAGGTGAAGGGTGAAAAGAACAAATAAAAAATAAAAAAGGTATTATCTTCACCTTTCACCTTTCACCTTTCACTGTAATGAAACATACATTGATTTATATGAAGAAACTCTTTTCAATATTCATGCTCGGGGCGGCTGTGCTGGCCGCACCGGCGCAGACAACCCGCGAGGAAGTCTTTGAGACCATCGAGAAAGCCGGAGGCGTTTATTATGCCTATCCCGTTTCCGAGAGTCAGAACACACCGGCCCCCAAGGGGTAAAAGCCGTTTTACATAAGCCACTACTGCCGTCACGGGTAGCGTTATATTATTTATGATTTAGAATAA
>CAMWRO010000100.1 GCA_947176615.1 uncultured Porphyromonadaceae bacterium | reverse complement strand
CATGGTGGTTCTGACGGCCCGAATATTGCGAGAAGTAGAGCTGACAGGCATCGCGCCACCAGCAGGCATCGCGCATCTGCGTCATAAGCCGCTCGCGCACGTCGGTGTAAAGACCGGGATGCACGACAGGCTCGGCCATGTCCCACACACGCTGGAACCCGGCCACCTTGTCCACGCCGCGTTGATAGCTCGCGCAGAGCTGCTCCCACATCGTCATGCCCGAAGGCATCGTGTAATCCCACGGCACATGGTGGAACCACAGCAAGAACTCCTCGGGACAGGTCTCTACCGACGACAGACGGCTGCGCAACGGCTCGGGGTACTGCCCGACGGCATCGCTGCCCGATGGCGAGCGGTCAAACCCGAGTCCAGCCGAGTCGGCACGGTGATAATAGCGCGGCAGCCAGTCGGCACGGGCGCCCGGCACGTCACACCACGGCTCGGGGCCGTAATGGTGACCGAAAGCAAAGATGTGGTGCAGTCCCATCGGCATCATGTAGTCCACGACGGCCTCGCGGCTGTCAAGCATCATCGACATGAGCGCGTCGTGAACGGCTGCATCGGGAGCCGCATCGCGCCGATAGACCGAAAGGCGCAGCCACTCGTCGGCAATCTCAGCAGGCGTGGCATGGGGGTCCCAAGAAAGCTCGCCGAAGGCAAACCAGTTGGCCTGAGCCATCGGATTACCGGTCAGGCACTCCGAATCGCCGATATTGGCCACACCCGACGAGGCCACAATCGACCCGGGGGCGACATAGTCATAAAACTCGGTCCACATCGGGGCGAGATAGGCAAGATGATTGGCGTGGCCGAGGTACTCCTGCGTAATCTGAAACTCAACCATCTGCGGGGTCGACGGCGTGGCCCCGAAAAGAGGGCTGTAAGGCTCGCGAGGCTGAAAATCAATCGGGCCGTTCTTTATCTGCACGATTACATTGGGGTCAAACGCCCCGTCGAGAGGCTGAAATTCGAGATAAGCCTGCTTGGCACGGTCTTCGTCGAGCGGTGAGTAGACAAATGCGCGCCACATGACGATACCGCCGTGGGGTTTTAAGGCGCGGGCAAGCATGTTGGCACCCTCGGCATGGGTGCGACCATAGTCCATCGGGCCGGGTTGCCCCTCGGAGTTGGCTTTCACAAGAAATCCGCCGAAATCGGGTATAAGCCGGTAAATCTCGTCGGCCTTGCGTTTCCACCACCGCGCCACGGCAGGGTCAAGCGGGTCGGCTGTCGGGAGCGAGTCGAGCTGTACGGGAGAGGCGAAATTGACCGAAAGATAAACGGAGATACCGTAGGGGCGCATGACATCGGCAAGCGCGGCGACCTTTTCGAGATATTCGGCAGAGAGGATGCGCGACGAGGCATTCACATTGTTCAGCACGGCGGCATTGATGCCCACCGAGGCACAGGCCCGGGCATATTCCTCGTAGCGCGGCGACACCGTGGCGGGAAGCTCCTCCCATTTCCACAGACTCTTTCCGGCATATCCGCGCTCGACAGTCCCGTCGAGGTTGTCCCAGTGGTTGAGGATGCGGAGGCCGTAGGCGGGCACCGAGCGCCCCGACGCGGCGGGATAACCGGCGTTGACGTTGCGCAGCAGGCGGTAGGCACCGTAGAGCGCGCCCTGAGGCTTGGAGGCGGTGATTGTGATACCGCCGGGAGTCTCGCTGATGGCAAACCCGTCGCGCCCGAGCGACTTGTCACTCTTGAGGTCAATCGTCACGTCGCCGTCATAATGCAGCGCGAGTTCCCTGACGGCAGTGTCGAGAATGGGCGACTTCACCCTACCCTTCACCGTCACCCGGGCCCCGCCGGACGAGTCAAAATCCATCCACAGCGGCGCGGCCTCGGCAAGCGTCGCGAAAAAAAGAATCGCTAAAAACAACAGTCGTGTCATCGTCTTATTTTTATTTTATTCACAAATATATCTGAACTTAATATCAAGCCGGAGCGTATTACTGAGAAACCATCCGTTTAACTATCAAAGAACGAGGTCATGAAACGAATAGCAACAATAGCGCTCACGGCAGTGATGGCCGCATCGGGTGTCGCCGTCGGACAGACCAACGTCTCGTTTTGGGTCGATCTCGGCCCGGCGGGATTCAATGTGTCGACAGGCAGTCCGTTTATCCCCGTGGCGCCCCCGCCGCCTCCGCGACGGGTCAGATATGTCGAGTATGATACCTATGATTACCCGCCTCCGGGAGCCTATGGCTACGGGCGGCACAACCATAAGGCTTACAAGAAATACCGCAAAGCCTACAAGAAGTACCGCAAGGCTCAGAAGAAATATTACAAAGAGCGCGACCGGTATTATCGCCACGGCCGCCACCATCACCATGACGACTGAGCCCCCGCGGGCATCCGTGTCATGAACTCATGGCGTCCTGCCGGAAGGATTAAAGAAACCCTTGACGGCACTCCTGTAATTCCGACTATCTCAGTTGACGGAACGGGGGTGCCGTCAACGTGATATACCACGTCGTTAAAATCATATGTATCGACCGGGGCCGAGAACTGAGCCTCAACGCCGTCGGGAACCGTTACCTCATAGATCACCCTGTCGCCGTCGACCCGCCACGAGCACTCGGCGCGCCCTGCGGCCATGTCGAGCCATCCGCGCGCCCATGTCACGGCTCCGGTTGTGTCAGGCTCGGGGGTAAGGATTATATACTTGTCATCGAGCTTGGTCAGTCCCGCCGAGCGGGTGAGAAGCCAGTTGCCGACCGCTCCGAATGAGTAGTGGTTGAACGAGTTCATGCTATTGTTGCTCCCGAAACCGGCCTTGTCGGTATAGGAGTTGAGCCGTTCCCACACGGTTGTCGCTCCCTGCGTCACGGGATAGAGCCACGACGGATAATTGCGCGATGTCAGCAGCCGGTAGGCGGTGTCGGTGTTCCCCGTGAGGCTCAACGCCTCCATTATCCATGCCGTGCCGATAAAGCCGGTCATGAGCGAGTAGGGAGGGCACACGGTACCGTCGTCGGCCACATTCTCGCGTGACACAGCATCGACAAGGTGCCGCGCAAAGTCGGGATTAGAGTCATCGACCAGCATTATAGCAAGCGCATAGGATGCCTGCGTGTCTATAATCTGACCCTTGCGGGCCGGGTCAAATGCCGAAAATCGGGTCTTGCCGGTCGCAGGGTCGATATATGTGTCAAAGAAGAAGTCGCGCCGCTTGTCGGCGAGCTGCCGATAATAAGCTACGTCATCTCTCTCGCCGAGAATCGCCGCCATCCGGCTCATGAGTTCAAGGTCATAGATAAAGTAGCATTCCCACAGCAGCGACTTGTCAGTGCGGTCATACTCGGGACTGAGCCAGTCGGCGAGGTCTCCCCACGCCCGGTCCTGCACCATTATACCGGTGACGGAATCGATTGTATTCTTGAGCAGATAGTCGATGTAGCGTTTCATCGCGGAGTAATGCCCGCGCAGCACGGCTGTGTCGCCATACTCGCTGAAATGCGCCCACGGCACGGTGATTCCCGCGCTCCCCCACAGCATTCCTCCAAATCCGAACCCTGTCGGGGCCACATCGGGAAACTTCCCGTCACCGCGCTGACAGTCGCGCACCGAGGCGAGATACTGGGCGAGAATCGCCGAGACATCGGCTATCTTGGTCGCCGTAGGGGCATAGACCGAAATATCCCCCATCCACCCGAGTCGCTCGTTGCGCTGCGGGCAGTCGGTCGGGATTGAGACGAAATTGGACATCGTGGAGCGGCATATGTTGTCCCAAAGGCGGTTGACAAGCGTGTCGGAACATTCATAACCGGCGACAATGCGGCTGACCGAGCTGACAGGCACGGCGCGAACCGAGTCGAGGGGCAGAGGCCCGTCAAGACCTGTCACCTCGATGTAGCGGAACCCGTGAAGGGTGAAACGGGGTGAAAAACTCTCGCCCGGCGTCCCTGCGGCACGGTAGATGTCGCAACACATGGCAGCGCGGAGGTTCTCGGTCATAATCATCCCTTTGTGCGATGCATATTGCGGCATGTCGGGGTACAGCACTTCGGCATAGCGCATCGTGACCTCGGTCCCGGGTTTCAGCGCGGGGAACGAAATCAGAGGCACGGCGGCCATATTCTGCCCCATGTCGTAGACATACACCCCCGGTCGCGGCTCGGTCACGGAGCGGGCCGGAATGGTGTCGACGGCCCTCACGCGATCGCCAAAGGAGGGTCGGAAGTCAATCGCGTCCCAGTCACCCACGGTCTTGTTGACCGTCGAGTCAATGGCGACCTCGACTGCGGGTTTCCATACCCTGTCGGGAGCGTCGAGCCGTGTCGCGTCATATATCTCTCCTTGAAAGAAACTACCCTCGACCACGGGGCCGTCGGTACTGTAAAACCACTCCCCGGGCTCTGTACAGAACCGCTGCACAGAGCCGTCGGTGTAACGAACAGTGAAAACCCCGATGAACGACTGGCGGTCACCGAAAAAGTTCCAATTTTCCCCCACAAAAGTCGAGCCTCCGCTCCACCACCCCTCGGCGAGCTGCACCGACAGGGTGTTGTCACCCTCGCGCAGCAGGGGGGCAATGTCGTGGGTGTGATATAAATGAGTTTTGTTGTACTGTGTCGAGCCGGGGTAGAAATAGTCGTCGGTGACACGGGTGCCGTTGACGCTGAGGTCATATATTCCCCGCGCCGTGACTGTTGCCTCGGCACTCTCGACCACCTTTCCGGCGGGGAGGGTTATGACGGTTCTCAACTCGGGCATCGAGCGGGTCACCACAGGCACCCGGGCCGAAGATGTGTACACCCCCGGGGCGCGGTAAATAACGTTGCCGGGTGCGCGGAAATTGGATACCGTTATATTTGAGATTTCGGCACGGCTCCCCGTGGGGATATCCACAGCCACTCGGGCGAGGACAGGGAAAGCGAGGTAGTCGCCGCCGTTGCCCACCGGGTTGATACCGGTGTGTCCGATATGCTTGCCGTTGATGGCAATGTCGGTAAACCCGAGATTGGAGGCAATCTGCAAGTGGTTGACGCCGTCAATCAGGTTGTCGGCCTCAAATTTAACGATCGGGCGCGTGGCATCGTCAGCCGGGTGGTAGCCGCTGCGGTAGATGGCGACACAACCCTCCCGGCGGTCGATTTCGACACGGATTCCCGACTCGCCGCTCCGGTTTTCGAGATTGTAGATATTGAGATTGCGATTCATCAGCCGCGGATCGTCGGCACCATAGACAAGCGACGCCTTCGCCCCCTTTTTCAGCTTGAAATCACAGTCAATCCTGAAAACGGGGAGATAGTCGGCATAAATAGGCAGGTCGTCGCCCGCCGGGCCTATCCATCGCGCCTCTCCCCGGTCGATTTCGGCACATACCGCCGATGACACGAGGAAAAGGAGGCCGCAGAGGATGTTTCGCAATTCAGTCATACAATTATTTTTTTAAGGTTACAGGCGACTCCTCCATAAAGAGGAACGAGCGGGGATTGAAACCGCCGAGGTCGAGCACCACCTTCTCAAAGACGATTCCCGGGTCGAGAGGCCGCAGGGTGACGGTGTGCCGTCCCGGGGTCAGGCCGGGGAAGGTCACCGATTTCTCGACCACGCGGCGCGCGACGGTGGGATAGAACACCGTGTAGATGTTCTCGGGACGCTCGTCGAGGTCGTGGTTGAAATTGACCACTTGCTCAGAGCCTCCGTCGATCGACACGGCATAGCGGTGACCCGCCTTGTTGCAGAACGCCAGCGTCGACTTGGTGATGACATGCACCGTCACGCTGTCAACGGGGGTGGTGACATCGACGGCATAGGTCAGCGACGCGCCGTCGGTCGGGACCGTATAGGGCATCAGGGCCACACCGCTCAACGTGCGCCCCATATACGGGATAACGGCCCACGAGGCATCGCTATTGCCCTGACAGGCATTGAAATGCTCGGCTTCTATTGCGACAACGCCGTCACGCTCTGTGGCGACATAGCCGCCGTTTCCGGTCGCCTCGACAGTCACCGTCTCGGGCATCTTGTCGGCAGGGAAATCGTCGTTCCAGATTGTGTAGCCTATGTGTTTCTGTGTCATCATGCCACGCCATTTACCGTCGGCGATATTGTTGTTATAGTCGGCCATGAGCATCGCGTCGCGGTCAAAACACTTGCGGGCACGGTCGGCCCACTCGTTGGCTTGCGGATTTCCGTCGGCGGCAAGGGCGCGGTTCATCGCCACACTGTAGTAGAGGTCATAGAGGTTGGCCATAGCCTGCACGGGGAACAGTATCAGCTCCTTGTAGGCATCCCTTGCCTCGTCGGGAATTGTCAGGTATTGTCTCAGGGCCTCGGTTTCGAGCGTCATGAACTCGTCGCGCACAAGCCTCCATTCGCCCGACTGAAGGTCGAAGGTGGACTGATCGAGCATCTCGGCGGTGGAACGTCCCGCATATTTGCAGTAAAGGTTCAGTATTCTCGCGGCCTCGGGACCCTGCGCGCCTCCGAAAATCTGCGAGCAGAACCCTGTCGCGTGGTCAAGGAGGTTGTCGACGTTGAACCGTCGGGGATTCCATGCCATGTCAAGGAAAAGCGTGATGGGATATTCCATCGGCTTGAGGTCACCGACATTGAGAATCCACAGGCGGTCGACACCATAGTCGTAGGTGAGTTGCAACTGCTCCCACATGTTCTGAATCGGGGTGTTGTTGAGCCACTTGGAGTTGCGCGGTGCACCGACATAGTCGACATGGTAGTACATCCCCCACCCTCCCGGATGACGGCGTTCCTTCTCGTCGGGGAGCCGGCGCACGTTGCCCCAGTTGTCGTCACAGAGCAGCATGGTCACGTCGTCGGGGACACGCATCCCCTTGTCATAATAGTCGAGCACCTCCTTATATAGCGCCCACACCTGCGGCACATCCTTGGCCTTCTTGCCGCTGTGGCGGGCGATAATCTTGCGCTGGTTGGCCACGATTTTCTCCATCAGCTTCACGTCGGCCTCATCGCTCATGGCCTCGTCGCCGTCGCCGCGCATACCGATGGTAACAATATCTTCGGTGTCCTTCATCCGGTCGATTCCTTCGGCGAAAAAGCGGTCGATTACCTTCTGATTGGTATTGTAGTTCCACGCGCCATATTCCTTGCGGTGGCGGGCCCACTCCTGATGGTTGCGGGCCATCGGTTCATGATGGGAAGTGCCCATTATGATGCCCATATCGCTCATTGTCTTGGAATTTTCGGGGTCATCGGCATAAAACGCCCATGACCACATCGCGGGCCACAGGAAGTTGCCTCGCAGGCGCAGCAGCAGCTCGCCCACGCGCGCATAGAAACGATGGTCTCCGTAGCCGGTGCCGTAGGTGTTCTTCACCCACGACGTGAGACACGGGGCCTCGTCGTTGAGAAATATTCCGCGATAGCGCACGGCAGGCTCACCGGCGGTGTAGTTGCCGCGCTGTATCGCCACGTTGCTGCGCGGGGCCACAGGAGCGTCGGCCCAGTCATACCACGGCGACACCCCGAGCTGTTCCGACACCTCATAGATGCCGTAGATTGTACCCCTCATGTCACTTCCCGCGACAATCATGCTGTCGCCCGCGAAAGTGATGAAATATTGTTCCCGTTTCCCCTTCAGCGAGTCGGCAAGCCACTTGACCGACGGGGCACTCTTGACAATCTGCTTGATCAGCGGGCCGTTGACCTCACCGGCAAGGATTACCGCCCGGTTGCCCTCGGTATTACCGCCCCGCGCCACCTTTTCAAAGTCGGCCACAAGGTTTCCCGCCGCAATCCTTACTCCCGCCGCTTCATCAGGGGCCACCACAACTCTCGCGGGCGCATTGTCGACAATCAGCGGGAACGTCCCCGCCCCATGAGCATCCCCCGCAATACCGGGATGGTCAATCGCCATCCCCGGGAGGGCGATTAATGAGGAAACAAGAGTAACGATAAATTTATACATAGCAAATTACTTTTTCGGTTTTAAAAATATCAGTGATTCAACAATATAAAGGAAATGTCTAAAACAGGCATCATCGCGCAAAAAAGACTCCGTAGGAGTCGCCCCCTCGCTAAACACCATGTGGACTTGTCCACTTGGTGTCCATGATGGCCGCGGTATAGACAGCACCTCGTAGAGGTGCGCCATCGCCACAACACGACGTAAAGTCAACTGAGGGCATACTCATCCCATTGCCGTCCTGCCTCGACACACAACATCTCAAGCTCTGCCTCATACCCGACTGTCCCGTGATGCACTTCCTGAGATTTAATATACTCAATGATGCCGTTGCGGTCTTTATAGGCACAGGTAAACGCGGCATATTCCTTACCCCATCCGTCAAACTCCGGGAAAAATCCCGACTGTTTCATCCATATACTGCTGTCACGCTTTATTTCGAGCATGAGATTAGAAAGCGAAACGGATGGATGAAGGTCAAGCAATATGTGAATATGGTTGGCAATGCCATTCATCCTATACAAGAAACATCCACGCTTTTTAATAATGGAGTAAATGTAGCTGTAAAGCGTGCGCTTGTTAGCCTCATTGATTGTGGGGCGGCGATGTTTTGTATTTATCACAATGTGATAAAGGGCGACGACTCTGCTCATTACATTACTTTTTAGGTTTACACTGGAGTTGCGATGGAGCACCTCTACGAGGTGCATTGACGGGGAGTCGGCTAAACCCCGAGTGGTCCACTCGGGGTTTAGCGAGGGGGCGACACCCTTCGGGGTCGCATTCGCGGCGCGGCCCGGTGTCCATCAGTATTCAGGGATTGAACACTGACTTCGGGGTCGCATTCGCGGCACGGCCCGGTGCCATCAGTATTCAGGGATTGAACACTGACTTCGGGGGCGCATTCGCGGCGCGACCCGGTGGACATCAGTATTCAGGGATTGAACACCTGACTTCGGGGGCGCATTCGCGGCGCGGCCCGGTGCCATCAGTATTCAGGGATTGAACACTGACTTCGGGG
>CAMWRO010000099.1 GCA_947176615.1 uncultured Porphyromonadaceae bacterium | reverse complement strand
GATAACGACAAACAGCGCCAGTCCGATTGAGTCGAATATAAACAGCGACTTGGAACCTGATGTCAGCACCTGACGGAAAAGGACCACTATCAAAAATGCCAGTCCTGTCACGGCGAGATAAAGCCAGTTCTGCATCCAGAAGACGGGGATGTCGAGAAGGACGTCGCGCAACGTGCCGCCGCCAATGGCAGTGACAAGTCCTACGGTGTAGGCACCGAACCAGTCGAAATGCTTTGTGGCGGCAAGGCGGATTCCGCTTATACCGAAGGCGAGGGTGCCGAGAACTTCTATTATATATATAAATGTGGAATCCACGTTTTAATCTTTCTTTTTGGTTTCTTTCTGATAAAACCGGCACACCGATGTCAACCCGCAGTTAAGGCAGTCGGGGCGACGCGACTTGCAGACGTAGCGCCCGTGAAGTATGAGCCAGTGGTGGGCCAATGGGATAATGTCATCGGGGATATGCCTGACAAGTGCTTTCTCGGTAGTCAGTGGATTCTTGCTGCCTGTCGTGAGGCCGATGCGCTCGCTGACACGGAACACATGGGTGTCCACCGCCATCGTCGCCCTGTTATAGACCACGGCGAGAATCACGTTGGCTGTCTTGCGGCCCACCCCGGGCAACGACATCAGCGCGTCAAGGTCTGCCGGCACTTCCCCGCCAAATTCCTCGACAAGCCTTCGCGCCATCCCGGCAAGAGAACGACTCTTGTTGTTGGGGTAGGAGCATGACTTGATATAAGGGAATATATCCTCGGCTGTGGCGGCGGCCATAGACTCGGGGGTGGGGAATGCCTCAAACAATGCCGGCGTAATCATGTTTACCCGCTTGTCAGTGCACTGTGCCGACAGGATGACGGCCACAAGCAACTGATAGGGGTTGTCATAATGCAGCTCCGTCTCAGCCACGGGCATCTCGCGGCTGAACCATTCGATCACGCGCTCATATCGTTCTTTTACAGTCATTTTACCCGAATATTTTGAGTAATTTTTCCGTTCCGTACAGACCGGCAGCACATCCGGCAAGGCCTCCGACAAGCGTCATGGTCACATAAAACAGGAATCTCAGCGTCAGGCGGTCATGCAGCAACAGCAAGGCATCGAGAGTAAAAGCCGAGTAGGTCGTGTAGCCGCCGAGCACGCCGGTCAGCAGGAATAGCCGCCAGCCGGTCGCGACACCGAACTGCTTGAACAGCGCCCACAGTATTCCCATCAAGCAGCAGCCGGTGATGTTAATTCCGACCGTGAAGTAATACTCGTCGGCGTGGAAGAAGTTTACTACCTGAAAATAGTAGCGCAACAGACATCCGATGGCACCGCCCGAGGCTACAAGGAGGACATTACCGAGCGAAAAGGGCGACATTAATGCGCGGCTGTAAATTCCTCAAGAAAACGCACATCGTTCTCCGAGAACATGCGCAAGTCCTTGACCTGATATTTCAAGTTGGTGATGCGCTCGATGCCCATTCCGAGTGCGAATCCCGAATAGACATCGGGGTCTATACCGCAAGCGCGGAGCACATTGGGGTCTACCATGCCGCATCCGAGAATTTCCACCCAGCCGGTGTGCTTGCAGAACGAGCATCCTTTGCCGCCACAGAGATTGCAGGAAATATCCATTTCGGCCGACGGCTCGGTGAATGGGAAATAGCTGGGACGGAGACGAATCTTTGTCTCGGGTCCGAACATCTCGCGGGCGAAATACAGAAGGGTCTGACGAAGGTCGGCAAACGATACATTCTTGTCAACATAAAGAGCCTCGACCTGATGGAAGAAGCAGTGGGCGCGGGCCGAGATGGCCTCGTTGCGGTAGACACGACCCGGGCAGATGATGCGGATTGGCGGCTGTGTGCGCTCCATTACCCGTGACTGGACCGAGGATGTGTGGGTGCGCAGCAACACGTCGGGCGTACGGTTTATAAAGAATGTGTCCTGCATGTCGCGGGCAGGATGGTCGGCGGCGAAATTGAGCGACGAGAACACATGCCAGTCATCCTCGATTTCGGGGCCTTCGGCGATTGTGAAGCCAAGACGTGAAAAAATATCCACAATCTCGTCACGCACTAACGAAAGCGGGTGACGGGTGCCGAGAGGTAGCGGGGCAGCCGTGCGGGTGAGGTCGAGGTCATCGGCTGCGCTGTCAGATGTTTCCAAAGCCTCGCGAAGGGCGGCGATGCGCTCGGTAGCCATATTTTTAAGCTCGTTCAGTGCCTGCCCGACTGTGCGTTTCTCTTCGGGAGCCACACTTTTGAAATCATTGAACAAAGCCGAAACTTCGCCTTTTTTGCTCAAATACTTGATGCGCAATGCCTCAACTTCTTCAAGCGACGACGCGCTCAGCGAGACAATGCGTTCTTTCAGTTCATTTATCTTATCTATCATGACAGTAGTGTTCAATTGAGGTGCAAATTTACAATAAAAAAATGAAAACCGCCTCAACAACCGCCTCCGATTTTTTTGCATACCAGCCGGAAAGATGCTACATTTGCACCACAAAGAACAGTTTGATTGATGAAAAATGCTTATTTGACGCTTATAGCCATCCTGCTGGCGACAATCCCCATGACCATTTCTTGCGGCCACATGAGCAACCGCAGCCGGAATGCCGGTGAAGGGAATGCCGACGACACTATAATATGTGAAATCAACTCATTTATAGCGTCGCCCGATTCGTTTGTCAACAAGGAAGTCATTATTACCGGCCGGTGTATCCATGTGTGCCCCCACGGAAAAAGACGCGCTTTTCTTGCCGCTGAAACCGACTCGTTTCTTCTCACTTGCGAGTCGACCGCATACCTCGGAGGGGCGTTTCCAAAATCAATCGAGGGACACACCGTAACAATGACCGGCATCCTGAGAGAAGTGAGAATTGACGAAAACGCTATCGGGCAGATTGTAGAGAACCATGCCATCCGTAAGGCTGTCCTTGCCCGAAACAACGTGTTGCTCGACACTGTGACAACACCTCCTTGTCCTTACGGCAAAATCACTCGCAACCAGCGTGGAATCAATTCATTTGATGAGCAAATAGAAAATTTTCGGAGCCGCATCCACACCCGCTTTGGCAAAACCAACAAGGATTATATCAGCATCTACCATCTGCAAGTCTCTGACTTGAAACAGCTCGACTGAAATGGAGATAGAGAGAAGGGTTGCAAAACTGAGTTTTGCAACCCTTCTCTCAGAACTGTTTATAGTGCGAGGCGGTATATTTCGGCGGTCTCGGCTGCCGTCAGGCGATAATAGCCGCCAATGACATCACCCTTGTTCTCATGCAACTTTTTAACAAGCAACTCTATGTCGGGGTTTTCTATCCCCAGCTCGGCAAATGTCACGGGCAATCCCAGTGAGCCAAAGAAGGCTTTCAGGCAGGATATCCCTTCCAGAGCCGCCGACTGGTCATCATGGTTTTCAACCCCGAACACCCTGCGGGCCATCTGGGCCACTTTAAACGGATTGTGGTCGGCCATGAAAGTCATCCATGCGGGAAGTATGACGGCCAGACCGGCCCCGTGGGTGACGCCGTAGACCGAACTTATCTCATGCTCCATGAAATGGCTGACCCAGTCTTCGCGACGGCCCGTGCCGCAGATGCCGTTGTGGGCGAGCGTGCCACTCCACATTATATTGGCGCGCGCCTCGTAATCTTCGGGATTAGCCATTACTTTGGGCGATTCTTCGACAATAGCCGTCAACACGCCTTCGGCTACACGGTCAGTAATCTCGACCTCGGGTGTCATCGTGAAATAGCGCTCAAAAATGTGGGCCATCATGTCGGCGATTCCGCTCGCGGTCTGATAAGGCGGCAACGTGAATGTCAGCTCGGGGTTCATCAGCGCAAACTTGGGACGGAGGGCCACCTCGGTGCGCAGGCTGATTTTGTGCATCCCGTCTATCTTGGTTATTACCGAGTTGCCCGACCCTTCGCTCCCGGCAGCGGGTATGGTCAGCACCACCCCGACCGGCAATGCCGTTTCCACAACCTTTTTGCCGGCATAAAAATCCCAGAAATCGCCATCGTAAGGAACTCCGCAGGCAATCGCCTTGGCCGTGTCAATGGCACTGCCGCCCCCGACGGCAAGCAGTCCGTCAAGACCCTCGCGACGGACAATGTCGATACCTTCATATACGCGGTCATCGGTAGGGTTGGGTTTTATGCCGCCAAACTCATGATAGACCACACCCGATTCATCAAGCGACTTTTTAACACGGTCGAGCAACCCCGACTTCACTACCGATCCCATACCGTAGACCAGCAAAACTTTCCGCCCCACCATCGAGGCTGTCAATGCCCCGGCCTGAGACTCGACACCGCGACCGAAGACATACTTGGTCGGACTGTAGAATGTAAAATTATCCATATATAGTATTCTGATTAGTTCCTGACAGCAAATGTAGCAACAAAAAGTGACATCCTGCAAGCACGGCAATGACAAAATTTGAGAAAAATGTGCCGGCAATCCGGTGTTGAAATGTTTAGATGTCTGTGAATCAGCGTGTTATGCGTTGCGTGTAAATAAAAAAAGAATCGTCTCACGACGACTCTTTTCCTTTTAAACCTTTATCTTAATCTAATACTATGAAAAACACACATGCAAATGTAGAACTAATTTTTGACATACGCACTATATCGGGTGAATTATTAACAAAGTTTCACATATGCCAACAACATTCAACCCCCAAATAACGACGTTTATCCCCTCTTTTAGAACAATTGCCCCTTCGTTAATCTTTAATAGCGATATTTTGTTGTATTTTTGTATAAATATTAAAAAGTAACAAAACAATGGACAAAAAACACCTTTTTGTAACCGATCTTGACGGCACACTTCTCAACGCCGACAGCAAAGTCAGCTCTCTGAGTGCCGGAATCATATCTTCATTATCGCGCGAAGGTGCGCTCATCACGGTCGCCACAGCCCGCACCCCGGCAACCGTTGAGCCATTGCTTTGTGAAACCGCGACATCCATTCCGGCTATTGTCATGACAGGCGCAGCGATGTGGGACCGCAAGGAAAAACGCTATATTGACCCCACTCTCGTCGCTACCGACGTGATTCCTGACATAATGGAATTATTTGCCAAAAGCGAGGTCAATCCTTTTATATATGTATTGCCGGACGAGGGGTCGGTCATGACCGTTTACCACAACGGGAAACTCACCGGTGCCGAGCAGCGTTTCGTCGATGACCGGCGCGGTCTGCGATTAAAGCGTTTCTGCCTTGACTCCCCCCGGGGTGCTGAATTTCCCCTCCCGGGCACTATTCTGATTTTTGCGATGGGGCCACGCGACCGACTCGACCCCGTGGCCGGGCAGCTGAAGGCCGACGGCCGATGTTCCGTGTCCTATTATAATGACATATTCAACCACGACCTCGCCTATATTGAAATATTCGGCCCGGGGGTGTCAAAGGCCGCGGCAATCAGGAGGCTTGCCGACTCTCTCGGGGCAACCCGCATAACCGTTTATGGCGACAATCTGAACGACCTGTCAATGATGCGGATTGCCGACGAAGGGGTGGCCGTTGCCAATGCCGTGCCTGAACTGATAGCCGCCGCCACACGCACTATCGGGCCTAATACCGAGTCCTCGGTAGCGCGCGACATCATGAAACAGATGGAATTTCATCCTTAAAAGCACTTTTTTCTGTTTTTATTGTCTTATTGCGATAATTTTACGACATTTGCACATACTCAGGAGTCATGTTATGAAAGAAAACCGGCCCGACATACCTAAGCAGACATCCTTGCCGATGCGCATCTTCCGTTTCTACCGCGACGGATTCAGGTCTATGACTATCGGACGCAGATTGTGGCTGCTGATACTGATAAAACTGTTTATAATATTTTTCATATTCAAGATATTTTTCTTCCCCGATATTCTTCATCGCGACTATGACAACGACCGGGACCGTGCCGCTGCTGTGCGCTCCTCGCTGCTTGACCGAAGATAATCAACTGATACTAACTAATACTAACAAATAAATCTGATCTGCTTATGAATGACTTAATGAGTGTGGTCGACTGGTCGAGGGCACAATTTGCCCTGACAGCGATGTACCACTGGCTGTTTGTACCCTTGACGCTGGGCCTGTCGGTCATTGTGGGTATAATGGAGACCATCTATTTTAAAACCCGCAGTGAAAAATGGCTTGTCATAACCAAGTTCTGGATGACGCTGTTCGGCATCAACTTCGCTATGGGCGTGGCCACCGGTATTATTCTGGAATTTGAGTTCGGCACCAACTGGAGCAACTACAGCTGGTTTGTCGGCGACATTTTCGGCGCGCCGCTTGCCATCGAGGGCCTTCTTGCCTTCTTCATGGAGGCGACATTTGTGGCCATCATGTTCTTCGGGTGGAAAAAAGTCTCTCCCGGTTTCCATCTCGCGTCCACATGGCTCACTGCTCTCGGTGCCTCGATTTCGGCACTGTGGATTCTCGTTGCCAACGCTTGGATGCAATACCCGGTCGGGATGGAATTTGACCCGGCACAGATGCGCAACGTGATGGACGATTTCTGGGCGGTCGCGTTTTCGCCCGTCGCCATCCACAAGTTTCTCCACGCGGTGTTTGACGGATGGGTTTTAGCCGCCGTCTTTGTCATCGGGGTGAGCGCATGGTTCCTGTTGAAAAACACGCGCCGCGACTTGGCGTTAAAGTCAATTAAAGTATCGGGGTGGGTAGGTCTTGTCGGGATGATTCTGACCCTGTGGTCAGGCGACGGCTCGGCTGTCGATGTCGCCCGTGTGCAACCCATGAAGCTCGCCGCGATGGAGGGCCTGTATGATGGCGGCCGCGGGCAGGAGATAGTCGGTATCGGCATTCTTGACCCGTCCAAAGAACGCACCGACGACAAAGACCCCTATCTGTTCAAAATCGCCATCCCCTACGGGTTGTCGTTCCTCGCCACCCATGACATCAACGGATTTGTCCCCGGCATCAACGACCTCATCGAGGGGCGCGAAATCACTGCCGAGGGCGACACGGTAAAGACTGTCTCCTATGCCGAGCGCATTGCGAGGGGAAAACTGGCCCACGAGGCCCTGCGCGCGTTTGACCGCGCGATGACCGCTGACGACGAGGCCGCGATGGAAAGCGCCCGCGCCGACCTGAAAGTCAATTATCCCTACTTTGGCTACGGCTACCTCGACTCGGTCGACGAGGCCGTTCCCCCTGTCGGCATGACGTTCTACTCGTTCCACATCATGGTTATCTTCGGCAGCTACCTGTTCCTGTTCCTCATCTTGGCGGTCTATGCCGTGTACCGCCGCCCCGGGTGGTGGAACAGCCGGCTGCTGCTGTGGATTTCGATTCTCTCGGTCGCCGTCGTGTGGATTTGCTCACAGGCCGGTTGGGTTACAGCCGAGGTGGGGCGCCAGCCGTGGATTATCGAGGGACTGATGCCCACCCGTGCAGCCGTGTCGGCTGTCAGCACCGCAAGTGTGCAGCTGACATTCTGGATGTTTGCGGTAGTGTTCACCTGCCTGCTTGCTGCCGAGGCGGTCATTATGATTCGCTTTATCGGCAAGGAAAGCCGGACTACCGACATTGACGACGGGCAGCCCGTTGACAACAACGAGTATTAATACATTAGATATATGGATATGATTGCATTAGAAACATTACAGATATATTGGTGGCTGCTCATCTCGGTATTGGGAGCCTTGTTGGTGTTCATGCTCTTTGTGCAGGGAGGCCAGACCATGTTGTTATCAGTTCCCGCGACATCCGGCGAGTCGGGCAAGATGGTATCGTCGCTCGGCCACAAGTGGGAGCTGACATTTACGACCCTCGTCGTGTTTGGCGGCGCGTTTTTCGCATCGTTCCCGCTGTTCTATTCCACCAGTTTCGGCGGGGCCTACTGGCTGTGGATGCTCATTCTGATCAGCTTCGTGCTACAGGCTGTCAGCTATGAGTTCAGGCGCAAGCCGGGCAACATTTTCGGCACACGCACCTACGACACTTTCCTCTTTCTCAACGGCTGCATCGGCTGCATACTCCTCGGTGTCGCCGTCGGGATGTTCTTCTTCGGCGCGGAGTTCAGCGTATCCAAGGGCAACATTCTCGATGCCGGGGCGCCGGTTATCTCGGTGTGGGCCCCCACCCACGGTCTTGAGGCCATTTTCTGTTGGAAAAACCTCGTGCTCGGTTTCGCCGTGCTTTTCCTCGCCCGCACTCTCGCCGCGCTCTACTTCCTCAACAACCACCCCGCCGCCGACGCTTTCTTTGCCCGCAACAAGCGACGGGTGCTTGTCAACGGCGTGATTTTCGTCGTGTTCTTCCTCCTGTTCCTCGCTCTGCTGCTGACCACTGCCGGCTTGCAGACCGTCAGGGACGGCGGACTGACAGGCCGCTCGGCATTCGCGCTTGTCGAGTTCAAGTATTTCCACAACTACATCGACATGTGGTGGTGTGCGGTGATTCTTCTCGTCGGCGTGGTCATGGTTCTGTGGGGAATAGGCAAGTCGGCCTTTGCACGCCATTACACCTGCGGCATCTGGTGGGCCGGAACAGGCACGGTGCTTGTCGTCCTCACCCTTTTCTGGGTTGCAGGATACAACTCCACCCCCTACTATCCCTCGCTGACCGACCCCTCCTCGTCGCTGACCATCTTCAACAGCTCGTCGTCCCTGTTCACCCTGACCGCGATGAGCTACGTCTCGCTGATTATCCCCTTTGTCCTCGCCTACATCGTCTACGCATGGTACTCGATGGACAAAAAGCACTGACAACAACCCTCCCTCGCTTAATCGTTAAGCGAGGGAGGGGGTTGCAAAACAGAGTTTTGTCCCGAGTAATATTTAATCCGTAAGGATTATTCTTTGAATAGCCGGGGGTTGCGGCATCGCCGCCGATTGCGCGGTGTAGCCGCGCCTTAACGTCAGGCCCATGCAAGCGCGCCTTTAGGTGCGCGCAGCTTGGGTTTTCTATGTTTTCT
>CAMWRO010000098.1 GCA_947176615.1 uncultured Porphyromonadaceae bacterium | reverse complement strand
CAAGTACCGAGTCATAGACCGTCTGGCCTTTTTCATCGACACCGATAGCGACACTGGCCTCAAGGTCAAGCTGTTTCTCGTCAAAACGGGCGATAAACTCAGCTATGGCCGAGGTGTTGTCGTGGGTGTCGAAATACTCGCGCAGGTTATAGACATAGGGAATCTGAGTCGAGACAATGTGAAGAATACCGTTGGTCGCGATATTGTCAGTATCGTCCAAGGTCGCTCCTCCGAAATTGTTTCCGTCGAAGAAGAAACGCTTGCCGTTGTACATCTTCACGCCCTGAGCGGCATCCGATGCCGTCGAGTTGTTGAAACGGGCGATGTGGTTGGCCACGATTCGCTTGACCTCGTCGGTATTTTCGAGATTGACACCGGCAAGGGCCTCGTTGGTGGGGGCAAACACTGTGAAGGTCTGGCTCGACCCGAGCAGATCGCTGTAGCCGGCAATCTCAATCATGCGGGCAAAAGTTGACAGATCGGGGTTGCCCTTGACCATGTCGAGAACCGACTCTGTAGCCGCAGTCTCACTGCGGTCATAGTGGTTGTCCCAGTCATCGGAACAGGAGGTCAGCGACAGGGCCGCAACCAGAAATGCCGGAATAATATTTAAGGTTTTCATATAGCGTTATGGTTTATTATCATTAATATATGTCCTCGGTATCAATGAGGTTGGTGGGAATCAGCTCGATATAGTCACCGTTGTATTCCATATCGGGACTATACACGTTCTTGGCACGGTAATAATGCTCGCCATACTCTTGGAAAGTGAACGTGCCGATAATCATGCGTAGCGGACCGTCGGGACCTTGGTCGCGGAGAGTGCGCTGATTTCCTGCATTCCACATCGAGGCCGGGGCTTTCATGTAGCCGAGGTTGCGCATCGCCTTGTCATTTTCGGCATCCTGAGGACCGCCGGTATCGGGAACCCATCCTGTCAGCGGGTTGTCAAGGCCGAGGCGCAGGTCGCGCGGAATCCCGACAATCTCCCCGTCGACAAAAATCTGTGCGATTCCTCGCCACCAGCAGGGGGAGTAACCGACGCGCAATTCGTAGGTTCCGGGAGGAACGGGGAGCAGTCGCAGCGTGAAGTCATACCATCCGTTGAGTTTCAGCTCGTCGGCCTGATGGACCGACCACCCTTCACTCGCCCACATGACAACGGCTGTTTCCTTGGAAAACGACATATATTTGCCGCAAAAATCATGAGGGACGGTGTAACCGTTGGCATCTCCCTGCATCCCGTGAAGCTGCCAGCGTATATTGTTGTTGGTCAGCTGGGGCGGCACGTTGTAGACATCAAAACGGATGCGGCAGTTGAGCACATCGTTCTCCATGCGGGGAGCGTCATAGACAAGCATCGACTTCAGCGAATGGATATAACCGTTAATCGCACTGAGGTTGCTGCGGCTCTCGTCAAGGGCGACATAATCACTCTTGTTGCGCTCGCTGCGGTTCAAGGCTATGCCCACATTTATCTTGAGCAGACGGAACTCGTACATTGTCTCATAAAATTCCATGCGGTCACGGGCACTGTTGGGCGCGGTACATGCTCCGGAATAGAGCAAGGCATTGGTTGCCATGCGGCGGTCAAGGATGTGATAAGCCACAAACTTGTTGAGAGCGTTGCCGCGCGAGGTATAGTCGTCGCTTTCATTGGTATAATAGCGGCGGGCATACTCGTCGAGGTCGTCAAGCGAGTGGATTCCGGCCGCATTCATCACCTCGTCAGGCTCGGCAAACACGGTGTAGCCGTAACGCTTTGTGACAGGTACCCTCATGGGCCACCCGCTGACGTGCATGATGCCGTTGGGCGACGGGCAGACGTAATCGTTATCATAGGTGCGCTTGATGCTGTCACTGAGGTGCGTGGCCTTCAATGCCTCGGCGAAAATAGAGAACGACTGTTCACCGGTTTCGGCCGGATTGAGCATCACGTCGGTGATATATTCCTCAGTGGGGCGTATCACTGACGACACACGATGGATGACACCGTTGTGAACCTCGATGTCGCGCTCCACGATAAGCACATCCTTGTTGACCATAATCTGAAGGCCGGCACCCGCAGCGTCGGTCTTGTAGGAAATGACGATGTAGTTGTTGCTCATCGCCGGTTCATACAAGGCACCTTCCTCAAAACGGTCAGATGTAAAATCGGTGGCTTCGCTCTTGATGACGTGGTTATAGACAATTTCCTTCTTTTCATCATCGCTCAGCTCGGAATAAGATTTTCCGATAGCGGCGAAATAAGTCTCGAAAGCAGCATTATCGGGGATAAAGCAGGAGTAATGTCCATAGGTTGACAACAGTGCGTCATTCCCGGTATCGTTGATGAGGTCGGTGAATATCGAGAAGGTTTCCGGATTGGCCTCGCAGTAGGATGCGACAGTATCGCCGGTGAATGTGTAGTAAGCCTCGTCGGCCACATCATCGGAGCATCCTGCCGACATCACTGCCGCAAGAACAATCAGGGTATGTTTATAACTGAATTTCATTTTTAATAAATATCTTCAGTATCAATCAGACTGGTGGGAATCAATTCGATATAGTCGCCGTTATATTCACGGTCGGCTGCATAGACGTTTTTGGCGCGGAGATAGTGTGCGCCATATTCTTGGAAGTTAACAGTTCCGATAATGATGCGCAACGGAGGACTACCCTTGATGTCGCGGAGCGTGCAGTTGTCATGGTTGGACCACATCGAAGCAGGTGCCTTCATGAAACCGTGGTTGCGCATCGCCTTATCGTTTTCAGCATCCTGCGGGCCGCCGGTATCGGGGACAAAGCCCACCTGCGGGTCGCTGGCAGTGATGCGCAGGTCGCGGGGAATACCCTGAATCTCACCGTCGATGAAGAACTGGGCGATACCGCGCCACGACTCGGGACGGTAACCGACACGCACCTCGTAGGAACCCGGCGGAACGGGAATCATGCGCAGCGTGAAGTCATACCATCCGTTGAGTTTAAGCTCGTCGGCCTGATGAACATCCCAGTAGTCGCTGCCCCACATCATGATTTCGGTTTCCTTACTGAAAGTGAGATGCTTTGAGCAGAAGTCATGAGGAATGGTGTAACCCACAGCGGGTGACGGAATGGTCAGCAACTGCCAGCGGATGTTGTTGTTGGTCAATTCCGGGGGAACGTTGAACATGTCGAAACGGATGCGGCAGTTGAGCACGTCGTTCTCCATGCGGTCGGTATCGTAGACAAGCATCGAAGTCAGCGAGTGGATATAGCCGTTAATCGCGCTGAGGTTGCTTCGGCCCTCGTCAAGACCGATGTAGTCGTTGCGGTTTTTCTCGCTGCGGTTGATTGCGATACCCACATTGACTTTGATAATGTGAAATTCGTACATTGTCTCGTAGAACTCGACACGGTCACGGGCACTGTTGGGAGCTGTGGCTCTGCCGCTGTAAAGAAGCGAGTTGGTCGACATCTGGCGGTCAAGGATGTGGTAGGCCACAAACTTGTTGAGCGCGTTGTCGCGCGAGGTATAGTCGGGATTGCCGTTGGTGTAGTAACGGCCGGCATAGGCCACGAGGTCGTCAATCGAATTGATACCTGCGGCGGCCATAACATCATCAGGTTCGGCAAAAAGGGTGAACCCATAACGTTTAACTGTCGGGACCTTGACCGTCCATGCTCCCAAGGTGGTCAGTCCGGCGGGATCCTCTACGGGACATTTGTAGTTTTCGTCGTAGGTCTTTTTCAGGCTGTCGGCAAGATGGGTCATCTCAAGAGCCTTGGCAAAAATCTTATAGGAACGGTCACCCACGACTTCTTCATTGAGAATGATGTCGCCGATAAATTCCTTGGTGGGACGGATGACCGCGCCGACATGGTGAACCACACCGTTGTGAACCTCGATGTCACGCTCGATGATGGGCACGTCCTTGTTGACATAGATGGTAAGGCCGCCTCCGGCATCGTCGGTCTTATAGGAGATGACGATATAATTGTCACTCATCGTGGCCTCGCTGAGCGCGCCTTCCTCAAAGCGGTCCGAGGTAAAGTCGATGGCACCGCTCTTGATGACGTGATTGTAGACAATCTCGCGTTTTTCGTCATGGGTCAGCTGGTCATAGGTCTTGCCGATTGAAGTGAAATACTCGTCAAAGGCGGCATTGTCGGGGGCAAAACAGGTGTAGTGCCCGTAGGTCGACAGCAGCGAGTAGTTGCCGGTTTCCTCAATGAGGTTATAGAACGTCGAATATAATTCGGGGTTGTCACCGCAGTAGGACGCGACAGTCTGCCCGGTAAAAGTGTAATAGGCATCGTCGGCGACATCATCGCTGCATGCCGGTGTCAGTGACACCACGGCACCGACTGCGGCCATGACTGCGATTTTATGATATAAATTTCTGATTTTCATATCTTCACTTGGTTTTCATGTTGCACTATCAAGGTTACCTGTTACTTACCTCCGATACCGATATCGTTGGAAGTCTTGTAGAATGGATTCTGCACAAGCTGGAGGTTGGCCTTCAGTTCCGAGTCTTTAATCGGCATGAACAGGGCATCATATTCACTCAGCTTGCTCTTTACAGTCGCCTGATCGAGATCGGCATACTTGGGAACGAGATACTGGTTGATAATCGTGCTGAAACGGCTGCGGTCGCGGTTAATCATGCGGATAATGTCGAAATAACGCTTTCCTTCAAACATGAACTCGCGCTGGCGTTCCTCAAAGACGAGTGTGCGCATGGCATCCTGAGAGGCGGCGGCGCCGGGGTCGGCCATACCGGGTTCCAAGTCGGGGTTGGCGCGGTCAAATGTGCGGCTGACCAGATTGTAAGCCTCGGGGAGGTTCCGGTTAAGTTCCACGAGGGCTTCGGCCTTCATCAGGAACACGTCGGGGAGGCGGTAGATAATCCAGTTGCAGTTGCCGGCGCTGTAGCCGA
This sequence comes from uncultured Porphyromonadaceae bacterium, assembly GCA_947176615.1. GTDB lineage: Bacteria > Bacteroidota > Bacteroidia > Bacteroidales > Muribaculaceae > Duncaniella. Next base: position 4,053 of record CAMWRO010000098.1, on the reverse strand, counting down.
GGTCGTTGTAGTCGCCCTGCTGGATGAATTCGAGACTCGGGTTGGGGCGGTAGGACACATATTTCTTGATGGGGCACACACCGCTCGTTGAAGGATAGAAGGCATCGTGTCCGCGAAGGTCGGTCTCGGCAAACAGCTCGGTTGACGAGAAATCGAAAGCGTTCATCACCGACGACGAGCTACCGTCGGTACCGTAGAAACGGATGAGCGATGAATTGGCCACGGTGCTGCTCGACCGGTTGAACTGAAGCTCGAAAATGCTCTCGGTCGAATTGCCTTCGACAAATATCAGCATGTTGTAGGCGGGTGACATTTCAAGGGTGATGACATTGTTGACATCGTTCATGATTTTGTCACAGTAGGTCACGCAGTCTTCGTAACGGCCGAGCCACAGCGACATGTCGGCGATGAGGGCGCGGATGGCATTCTGAGTCACGCGTCCCTTGGTGTAAGCCTTGTTGGTCCACGAGGTGAAAGCGGTGTTTTCGACACTCTTGAGGTCGTTGATCAGGAAGTCAAGAATCTCCTCGGGTGAAGACTGGGGAACCTGAAACGACTGGGTGTCGTCAATTACCGGGTCAAGGACGAGAGGCACGTCACGGAAGGCACGGACAAGGGTGAAATAACAGAAGGCACGCAGGCCTTTCACCTCGGCGATATAGCCGTTGAGATTGTTCTGGGTGAAGTTGGGGTCTTTCTGACGCGCTATCGGGGCGAAATGCTCGACAGTGTTACATAGATTGATGACCTTGTAGAAGTCGCCCCAATAGGCATAGTTGTTGGAAGCGAGAAGGTTGAGGTTGGCGATATTGGAGATGTCGCCGCCGTCACCGTTTCCGAGAATCACGTTGTCGCCACGGAACTCGCCCCACATGAATAGACGCTCCATGAAACCGCCCTCCTGCATCGTGCGGTAGCAGCTGCCGGTCACACTGAGAACGTCGCTTTCTGACTGCCAGAATTCGTCAAGCACGAGCTCGTTCTTCGGCTTCAGTTCAAAGAAATCGTTGCACGATGCAGCCGACAAGACTACCGCGGCAATTGAAATCAGTTTAAATATCTTGTTCATTTTTAACTTTCTGTTTGAGTGGTTAGAAACCTACGGTTACACCAAATGTAAAATACTGGGAGCGGGGTGTCGTGCTCCAGTCCTCGACAACTCCGGTCATGGCATTGGGCGAGATTTCAGGGTCTACACCTGTGTACTTGGTCCATGTATAGAGGTTGTTGAGCGTCAGGTAGAGATTCAACTGGTTGAAATGAGCCTTGGAAATAAGGTCCTTGGGGAACGCGTAGTTGAAGGTCAGATATTTGAATCGCAGGAACGAGCCGTCTTCGATGAATCGGTCGCTCGGCATCCAGTTGTAACCATATTTATAGAGAGCGCGGGGCATCTCGGTCACGTCGCCTTCCTTGCGCCAGCGCCAGTTGGTCGCGATTGACTGGTTGTCGTTGGTATACATGTTTTCGGCGCGCATGCGGGCATAGTTGGCAATCTTGTTTCCGGCACGGAAGTTGAAGAATGCGTTAACCGACAAGTCTTTCCAGCGCACGGTAAAGCCGAAACCGCCGTAAATCTTGGGGTTGCAGTTACCGAGATAAACCACGTCGAGCTCATCGATTGTTCCGTCATGGTTTATATCCTCATAGATTGCGTCACCGCCACGGAACCGGTAATTGATGCCGCCATAGTCGTAGTACATGGGGAGCGGGTTGCCGACCGCGTCGGTAACGACATTGCCTGCGGCATCACGGACAACGGGGCATGTGCCCTCGCGGCCTTCGACATAGTCGCTCCACTGGTAGACGCCTTTGTAGCGCAGACCGTAGATCGAACCGTAGGCATTGTTGAGCTGGATGCGGTTGACATAGCGGCTCTCGTTGGGGGTCTTGACAAATTCGCCCTGATAAGATTCGAGAATTTCGGGGAGCATCTCGGTAATCTTGCTGGTGTAGTTGGCGAGGTTGAAGTTGACGTCAAATGTCACGTTACCGGCCTTTACGAGATTCTGGGTGTAGAAGTTAAGCTCCCAGCCGTTCTTGACGAGCGTACCGCCGTTGATGTAGCTGATTGAGCCGAAACCTGTCGATGAGGGGATTGTCTGATCTCTGAAAAGGAGGTCGTTGTTGGTTTCATGGAACACGTTGAAGTCGAAGTTGTACTTGTAGTCAAAGAGGTTGACATCGAAACCGAGGTTATAGGATGTCGCGGTCTCCCACTTGAGGTTGCTCAGGCGGATAGTGGCGGGGTGCAGCGTGGAGATGTCGATGTAGCTGTTGTGGCCGCCTTCGGTGCCGTAGCTTGAGTTGTAACGGGCATAGTGGAGATATTCGTAGTCGGGCACACGGCCTGTCTTGCCATAGCCCACGCGGATACCGAACATGTTGAACCATTCCCAGTCCTTGAACCAAGCCTCGTCACTGAGAATCCACTTGGCCGAGACAGCGGGGAACGTTCCCCAGCGGTTGGCCGCGCCGAAACGGGTGCTGCCGTCGCGACGCACTGTCAAGTCAAGGATATAACGCTCCTTGAAGGCATAGTGGAGACGGCCCATATAGGCCATCGAGTGCCATTCGCCCTTGTTGCTGCTGATGCGGCGCTCGATGCCTGACTGAGTGGAGTTTTCGATACCGTTGGGAAGGTTGGACTTGTAAAATTCCTGAACCTGAGAGTTGCCCGAGGTCATTTCCCATGCGGCAAGGAGCATAAAGGAGTGATTTTTGCCAAGGTCTGGGACAAAAAGCAGCTCGTGCTTGGTCTGCATGTTGTGAGACTCGGCATCGCGGCGATAGGCGCGGTTGACGGCATCGTTGTCCCAGTTGAACGAGGTGACCTCGCGGGGGAGAAACTTGTCTTCTTTCTTGTTCTCGATATCAAACTGGATATAACCCTGATAGCGGAGTCGATGCTTGCGGGGATCGAGAATGTCATACTGCAGACGGAGTGTCGGGATGATACGCATGCTGGTCTCGTCATATTTTGCGAGTTTGGCAAGAGCCACGGGGTTGACGAGGTTCTTCTGCGAGTCATCGAGGGTCGAAGTGCGGGGGATGATGTAGAAATCGCTTGTGGGGTTGCCCATGTCATCGTGACGGTACACGGCCACGTTAGGCATCTTGCGGTAGGCGATGTCGAGGATACTTGAGTTGTAGTTGCCGTCATCGCCGTCTTGGAATGTCTTCTTGTTCTTGGAGTGGGTCAGCGAGAACTCGGTAGAGAATTTCAGACGGTCGCTCACCTGATAGTCGAGGTTCATCAGCGAGGAGATGCGGTCATAGTGCTGCTCGATGATGGTACCGCTCTGATTGAGATAACCCACCGACACGCGGTAGCGGGCCTTTTCGCCACCACCGGTGATATTGACAGTGTTGTCGTGGGTGTAACCATACTGTGTCACCTCCTTGACCCAGTCGGTGTTGGCGTTGAAGTTGTGATATTCCGAGAAGGTGGGGTCATAGTTGTATTCGGGAACGTTGCAGGCGTTTTCATCCTGATAGGGGTTGAAATAAGCCTGTTTCATGAGCATCGTATAGTCATCACCCGAGAGCATCTTGCGTCCGCGGGGCTGCTTGTGGGTCGAGAACTTGTACAGGTATTGCACACGGGGAGGGCCCTGCACACCTCGCTTGGTCTTGATCATGATGACACCGTTGGCACCGCGGGCACCGTAGATGGCGGCCGACGCGCCGTCTTTCAGCACGGTGATTTCCTCGATATCCTCGGGGTTGATGCTGAGAAGGTTGGCAAACTGCTCGCTGGTGGCGTTGGCAAAGTCAAACGAATCGTCGACATGGCTCTCATAGGGGATGTCGTTAAGCACGATAAGAGGCTCGGCATTGGCGTTGATTGAGCCGCTGCCACGGATGCGCATTGAAGAACCGGCACCGAGGTCGCCCGACGCGCTGACGATGTCGAGACCTGCCATGCGGCCCTGAAGCGCGTCATCGACCGAGGCAACCGACAGTCCTTCAAACACCTTGGTGTTAAGAGTCTGGGTAGCGCCCGAAATCTCGCGCTGGGGAATCGGCATGGAGTTGTCGCTCGACATTTTT
>CAMWRO010000097.1 GCA_947176615.1 uncultured Porphyromonadaceae bacterium | reverse complement strand
AACGGCGAGACTGTCACCGGCGTACTCACTCTTGAAGGAATCACTGTCGACAATGCCGACATCGAGACCGGCGTTTCATTTGAAGCAAGCGGCAACGGCACTATCAATCTGCGCGATGTCGAGCTTGTCAACTTCAACTCCAACAACAATCAGGGCATCGTGAGCGTTAAAAACGGCGGCCGCGCCAACCTTGAGAATGTATCGGTAAGCTCGTCGACCGTAAATGACGGTCGCGGTGAAATCTTTGTCGGGACCAACAATGTCACCCTCACAGGCGACAACTCGTTCAGCCTGTATGTTGAAAAGACCCTCCACATCAACGCCATCGATGTGACCAATGCCTCCCCCATCACAATCTATGTCGACGAAAACCGAGACCTCGAAGCAGGTGCCGAACTTGTAAGCCTCTGCACCGATCCGAGCAAATTTGCCGTAGGCACACCCGGATTCAAACTCGCTGCAGGTGAAACAGGACTCAACATTGTGAAAGAGGTCGAAAGCGCCATCGCCGAAATCGGTGCCGCTGTTGAAACCGTCACAGCGCACGCCAACGGCTCTATCCTCGTCATCAATGCCCCCGCGGCCGGTGTGGTCGATGTCTACGGCATCGACGGACGCATCGTCAGCCGCGTAAATGTCGTTGCCGGTGTCAACACTGTCGACTATCTCGCACCCGGCATTTACATCGTCGCACGCAACAAGGTCGCAATACGATAAACCAAAAGCCAAGCTAATCATAACGGACATTAAATAATCTTTATTGGTTTGACCAGCCGCCCTGACCGTCGAGGTCCGGGCGGCTGCTGTTTTCACAGTGAACCGCGGATGGTGAAAATGGCGTTTTTATCATTAAAAATAGGGTAATGGAAGAATCTTTGCGACTAATTGCTAAAAAATGCTTATATTTGCAAAAATAACTTGCCTTACATTTTTTTCAATCATAATGCATATCCGCTATACAAAATATTTCACATTTCTGCTGTCGGTCATGGCTCTCGCTCTGACCGGGATTGCCGTCATGACAGCCTGTAGCTCGCGAGGCCATGAACGACCCATCGTCACAGTGAGCATCGAGCCGCAGAAATATATTCTTGAACAGATTACCGGCGACCGCATCGACGTGAGATGCCTGTTGGGCAACGGGGGCAATCCCGAAAATTATGACCCGACAGTGACCCATCTCATGAATCTCGAAAAGTCGCTTGCCTATCTGAGAATGGGAAACATCGGTTTCGAGGACGCGATTCTCGACAAAGTGAGCGAGTCCAACCCCGGCCTTGCCATCTTCAACACATCAGAAGGCATCCAACTTATCACCGGCACCCATCACCACGGAGCCGAGAAAAGTGATGACATTCCCGACCCGCACACATGGACCTCGTTCAAAAACGCACGCGTGATAGCCGCCAACATGCTTGACGCGATGATCAGCGTTGACCCCAAAAACGAAAAAGCCTACCGCAAAAATTTCGACCGATTCGCCACACGTCTCGACTCGCTCGACCATCTCGCCGACTCGCTGATGACGCCACATCGCGGCGAGGCATTCCTCGTGTGGCATCCGTCACTGAGCTATTTTGCCCGCGACTATGGCATGGAGCAGATTGCTCTCGGAGAGACTGAAAACAAGGAAATCTCGGTCAACACCCTGCGCTCGACCATCGACGAGGCCCGCAACCATAATGCCCGGGTGTTTTTCTTCCAAAAAGATTTTGACAGCCGACAAGTCAGCGCAATCAACGACGAAATCGGCGCGACCGAGGTCGACATCAACCCTCTCGACTATGATTGGGAAAACAGCATGATGACTGTTGTTAACGCTATTGCCCGAAACAATGGACAGCACTGATAAAAGAATAATCACACTCGACCATGTGTCGATGCAGCGTGACAGCCGCGTCATTCTTGACGACATCTGTTTCACCGTCAACCGCGGGGACTTCGTGGCCATAACCGGGCCTAACGGCGGAGGAAAGACTACGCTATTGCGCATCCTACTCCGGCTGCTCAAACCCACTCACGGCTCGGTCACCTACTTTGACAACGGGCAGCGTGTAAGCAATCTCGAGATCGGCTATCTGCCACAAAAAAACATGATTGACTCCCGGTTTCCCATCTGTGTCGATGAGGTTGTCGCGTCGGGACTGCTCGGCAGCAAGGGAATCACGACCGAGGAACGCAACCGCCGCGTAGCCGAGACCATCGAACTGGTAGGACTGACCGAGCGACGCGGCCAGAGCATCGGAACCCTGTCGGGAGGACAACTCCAACGCGCCCTGATGGGACGGGCGATAATATCACGCCCCGAGCTACTCGTACTTGACGAGCCGCTGAGCTATGTGGATAAGAAATTCGAGCACCGCATCTATGAAATCGTGGCCGAGCTGTCACAATCGACCACAATCCTTCTCGTATCCCACGAGATGTCGACAATCGCCGGAATGGCCAACCGCCACCTCATCATCGACCACACCCTCGAAGAATGCCACTCGGCCCACCACCACGTCCACTATGACTGCGACTGCGAGGGATAGCCGGTTATTTCATTGAATGATAAGCGACAAGGCCGGCTGACGGTGATGGAGTGACGAGACCGATGACGCAACCGGCTCGACGGGCGGCATCGGCAAGCTGGCGACTGAAATTGGCGGCAATCGAGCCGGTAAAATTGACGGGCAGACGGTCATGGCCGTCATAGGCACACACGTTGTTGCGGAAAAACGCCTCAAATGACTCAATGACCATCCGCTCCACATCAGGGTCGCCGATATACTCGTTGATAAACGGGGCGAAAGAGGCGAGAAACGCTGCGGGACGCTCCCCGCGGTAGGTGCGGGCGATAACTTCTCCGGCAGTCAGACCGTAACGATCCTCAAACGCCGCCGTAACCTGAGGCGACAGCCGGCGTTTAAACAGCATGTTGAGCAGATTGCGCCCCAATACCGCCCCGCTCCCCTCGTCGCCAAGGATGTAACCGAGCGCGGGAACATTGTCGACAATCATGTTTCCGTCATAGAGACACGAATTGGCTCCGGTTCCGAGAATGCACGCAATCCCTGCCTCGCGGCCGCATAGCGCGCGGGCAGCCGCAAGCATGTCGCTCGCAACCTCGACATCGGCACCGGCAAAACGAGCGGAAAGCATATCCCGGACCTCGTCTATAATTCCGCCGAGACATCCGGCACCGTAAAAATAGACCGCATCCACGGTCCCGACATCAAGTGTATCAAGAATTTCTGACAAAGGCTTCACCCCTGTCTGGGAAAAATTTATGCCATCGGTCACGACACGGCCGACTACCGTGTCACCGTCAGCCACAATCCATTCAATCTTCGTGGCCCCGCAATCAGCTATCAGATGCATCAGTCAGACAATCAATTATTATTCCTCCTCGTCAAAGTCGAGGTCGTCGAAGTCCCAGCCGTCGGCAAGGTCCGAGGTAAATTCTTTCAGCTCGCGGCCTTCGCGCTTGGTGGGACGGCCGAGACCCTTGCGGCGGTCGATAAATCCTGATATTTTCACAACTTCGAGCAGGTCAAGCTCACTGCGCGGGGTGACATTTTCCATGTATTCGGGCACCAGTTTCGCCCCGAGACGGTTCTCGGTGAGCGCAAGTGCTTTGAACGAGTAGGTCACAGGCGGCTTGCGCACATTGATAATATCGCCCACCTTAATCATGCGCGAAGGCTTGACAACCGCCCCGCCCACGCTCACGCGGCCCTTCTTGCAAGCCTCGGTAGCGACAGTGCGGGTCTTGAATATGCGCATGGCCCACAGCCATTTGTCGATGCGTACTTCACTCTTTGCCATGAGCTTACTTGTTATTATAGGTGTTCATTGCAATCTGGATTCCGGCAAGACAGAATGTCTTGATAGCATCAACGGCAATGTCGATGCGGGCCGGGAGCAATTTCTGCTGCTCGGGGGTAAACTGCCCAAGCACATAGTCAATCTGGCATCCGCGCGGGAAGTCGTTGCCGATTCCGAAACGCAGGCGCGGATAGGCATCGGTGCCGAGCATGGCTGCTATGTTTTTAAGACCGTTGTGACCGGCATCGCTGCCCCGCGGCTTTATGCGGACAGCTCCAAACGGCAAGGCGATATCATCGACTATCACAAGGATATTTTCAAGCTCGATACCCTCCTTCTCCTTCCAGTAACGCACGGCGTTACCCGAGAGGTTCATGTAGGTCGACGGTTTCAGCAACACGAGCTGGGCGTTCTTGACACGGGCGCGGGCCACGTCACCGTAACGCTCGGTCGTAAAAGAAACATTGGATGCCTCGGCAAAGGCATCCAACGTTCTAAATCCTATGTTGTGGCGGGTGCCGACATACTCGTTTCCGATGTTGCCGAGACCCACTATGAGATATTTCATAGAGTTTAGCTGTTTAATCAGATTTTCAGCTGTCAGGCCCGAAGGACCTGACAGCTGAAAACTAATAACTTGATGAGATTACTTGCCTGCGGCAGCGGCAGCAGCGGCACCACGAGCGGCACGGGTGAGCTGAACGGCGCAGACAACAGCGTTCTTGGCGTTCATCAGTTCGAGACCTTCAAAGTGGAGGTCACCTACCTGCATAGACTTGCCGAGACCGAGGTTGTCAACATTGATGACGAGGGTTTCGGGGACCTGAGTGTAAGGAGCCTTAACGCGGAGTTTCTTCATTGAAAGAGTGAGCTTACCACCGGCCTTGACACCTTCGGCGTGGCCTTCAACTCTCACGGGAACTTCAATTACGACGGGTTTCTGTTCGTTAACTTCGAGAAGGTCGATGTGGAGGATAGTGTCTTTAACAGGGTGGAACTGGATATCCTTGAGGACAGCCATGCGGGTCTCACCGTTTACATTGAGCTCGATAGCGAAGATTTCGGGAGTGTAGATGAGCTTGCGCACTGCTTCCTGAGTTACAGCGAGGTCAGTGGTGATGAGAGCCTTTCCATTACCGATTTCAACGATTTTTTCACCCGGCTTCAGAGTTCCGGTGAAGGGAAGTTCAAAAACCTCGCCACCGTTGAGAACTACGGGGATTTTGTTTTCGTTACGGAGAGCCTTAGCGGCTTTCTTGCCCAGATCGGTACGGGCCTCGGCAGTCAGTTGAAATGTCTTCATTTCTTGTTGATTGATTAAATTGTTGTGTTACTCAAAATTAAGTTATCAAAAATGCTCCTTAATTTCCCATCACACGGGATGCTAAAAAGCGACCGCAAAGTTAACACTTATTTTTAACACAGGCAACACCTTGCTCAATCGTGTTTCACAACAAATGTTAAGACAATGACCTCCATGAGTCGGGGCGTGTACGGGGATTACAGCTCAATGCGGAGCGGCTGTCCGTCATAGACAACTTCCTTTTCTTTCCCTAAGCAACTGACTTTCATAATCCGACTGACAGGCATTCCGGGATATGAACCCTCGGCACGACCAATCTCAAAGGTTTTAGAGTCCTCATGCCAATACATGGGAATCACTACTGACTCTCCCGATTCATATCCATAGCCGTCGCCCGCATCATCATAATATTCAAATGATGCGTCACGACCGGGATAGATGCGCACATTGACGGGAAGACCGACCTGAGCTGCCACATACTCGACCGGAGCCGAGGTGAGGACAATGCTTCCGGAACGAACATAAACAGGCAAACGACCTAACGGAGCCGCAGTCTCGATCCATCCTCCACCCTTGATGACAGTACCGGTCCAAAAGTCGGTCCATGAAGTTCCGTTTTCAGATTCCGGAATATAAACTTTGCGGGAATCCACACCGGGGGTTGTAACGGGACAGACCATAAAATCGCCAAACATATATTGGTCCCCTATATCGTAGACCGTCGTATCGGCAGGAAAATCAAATGACAGCGGCCTTGCCATGGAATAACCTCCCCTTGACTGGGCGGCAGCCATTGAATAAATATATGGATTGAGACTGTATCTCAAGTCAATCAGGTTTATGATGGCATCGTAAAAGGGTGTACCCGGTTCTCCGAATTGCCAAGGTTCACGAGGTGTATCGGTTCCGTGGCTGCGCAATACGGGTAAAAATGCGGCCCATTCAAACATGCGCACATAATATTCCCTGAATGACTCGTCGGCGACTCCCTTCGGGAACTCCCCCTTTCGGAACCATCGGTCGTCAGACCCGGTGAAAAATCCCCCGACATCAATGGTCCAATAGGGGTTCCCGGTTGCCATATAGTTGAGTCCCGAAGGAATCTGTCTGCGAAACGAATCCCACGAGGCTGAGACATCGCCGTTCCAGACGACGGTGCCATAGCGCTGCTGACCGGCATATCCCGACCGCGTAAGATTCACCACCCTTTTTTCAGATGAAACGGCGCGCTGGTTTTCATATATGCCCCGCGAGTGATAGAGTGAAAACAGGGAACTGCGACGCAAACCCAGCGTTGTCCCGAGAATTTCCTTGTTAAGCATCCAACGGCGTTCATGGTCATCTGCGCTGTAAGGCCTGCCGTCGACAGCTTCGGGCATCGTGTTCCAATCGCCGTCAAGCGGCTCGCTGCTGTCACACCACCATGCGTCGAAACCATTGGAAAAGAATTCCCTGTCGGCGTAATCCCAGTAATATTTACGGGCATCGGGATTAAACGCGTCATAAATGGAATTTTTCAACATATAGCCACGGCTGCGAAAATCGTTTTCCTGAGGACAGTACTGCGGATTAGGCCAGATACTGACCATTATCCGGGCGTTGAGGGCGTGTACGGAATCGGCAAGATTCTTGGGACTCGGATAATGACGGGAATCCATCTTCATGTATCCCCATCCCTCGGGCCAGTAATTCCAGTCCTGCACAATCATATCTACCGGGATGTGCCTGCGACGGAATTCCTGAAGTGTCGATATTATATCCTGTGATGAGTTATAACGTTCTTTTGACTGTATATATCCGAACATATACCGGGGCATCAATGACACGGCGCCTGTAAGATACCGATAGCCGGCCACGACATCCTGCATGGCCTCACCCTTGATAAAGTAATAGTCAATCTCGTCGGCAGCCTCCATTTCTACAGAGGCCCGATAACCCGACTCCACAGGCACTGAAACATATTTCATGGCACATCCCACGTCAAACAGAAGTCCGTAACCGCGTGTGGATACGATAACCGGGACCGAAACCTTTAGATTGTGTTGTGTGAGATACTGAGTCTTGCCTTGCAGATTCATGTAGCCTTCCATGTGGGCCCCGAGGCCGTATAAAGCCTCATTTTTACTGAAGAGGAAATTTTCCGTAAATCGGTCTGTGACACCCACCGTGTCACGCCTGACGACATCCTTGACAGTCACCATTCCATTAGCGGTGGCAATCTGTTTTGCCGTCAGGTCGTCATAAACAACTGTTTCCTCGACCACGGGCTGATGTGTACGCGGGACAGCCATGTCTTCCGACATGAGGAGAACCCCCGTCTTGCCGTCGATAAAACTCAGTGAACCTGTTGCAAGACTGAGCTCTACTACCAAATCTTCTGTAACATATTTCCTGACACCCGCATTCTCGCTGACATTCACGCTGACCTGTCGAGAATCATAGATGCACACCCCGGTGTTATTATCTTTCAGAGTGCCGTCGGGATGCCATTGTATACGCACAATCGATGGCGTGACAAACTCCACCGACGGCTGCGAGACCGCCGCATAAAGACCCGAGACTATTACAAATGTGATAAAAACCGAAATAAATCGCAATGGGAATCTATCTTTCATGATATTTTTAGCAGGGGTTTTAAAATATACCAACCAATTTAGAAATAAATGTTGACAGCAGAAATTCAACCCTTGAAACGGTGGGCAAAATAGCCGATTACGTCACGCTGGATGCGGGAACCGAGCAGCGCGTTGATTCCCATGTAGAGAGCAATGCCTGTAACCCCCTGAAGGATACCGGTCACGAGGGGATTGTCAACCACAAGCGCAATCGCGGCGACAGGAACGAGGATAAGAAGCGTCTCCATCAGGTAAGGGGTCAGGTCGAGAAGGAACGAAATGACCGGCCGGTGACACAGCCTGACAGCAATCAGCAGCGTGGCCACCCATGTCAGGGCCGAGGCTGCGAGCTGTCCCCACAGAAATATTTTCACCCCTTCAACGAGGCTGTCGGGGGAGGAAAGCGAGATATAAGGGAGCGTGACAAGAATGGCGATAATCGCGGTTATATCGCGCAGAAGTTCAGTATAGATCATGAGCCGCGAGCGTCCGAGAGCCATTATATAGTTATTATAAAGCGACTGGAGGACGGTGAAGACACCGCGCACGAGCAAAATCTGAAACAACCCTATCGAGGCATCCCATTTGGTTCCGAAAAGGGTGTGGAAAATCGGTGCGGCCATGACGGCAAGCAATCCGAGGGCCGGAAACAGCAGATAGGCGGTGAAACGGTTCATCTTGGATGTCGCGGCGGCAAAACGTTCCGGGTCATCCTGCACTTGGGAGAGCGCGGGAAGAAATGACGCTCCAAGCACCTGTGCAAGTGACGAAATACCCATTTTGCTCCACTTGTCGGCTTGAGAATAGTAACCGAGTGACACAAGGCCAACCCTGTTGCCTATAAAAAAGGCATATATCTCCTGAAAGGCCACGTTGAGAAACGAAGTCGCCATCACTCCCGAGCCGAAATTAAAAAATGACCTTAGCGATGCCACCGAGAATTTCAACAACGGCCTCCACTCGCTGGTCAGCCACAGGATGGCCGACTTTACCGTGGCGAGGGTGATGGCCTGCCACACGAGTGCCCATGCCCCCCACCCCGTGAGTGCGAGTGTTATGCCGACAACAGCACTGAACACGAGACCCACGCTGTTGCTCACCGCTATCATCTTGACCTGCATCATCTTGACGAGACGGTTGGCCGGCACAATGGCTGTCGCATTGATAATGAATGTCAGAAACATCACCCTTGACAAGGGGATGATGCGCATGTCCTTTTTGAAAATATCGGCAATCAGCGGCGCTGCGAAAAAAAGGATGATGTAGATGACGACAGCCACCCCGATGTTGAAC